>JAEWMM010000274.1 GCA_023457175.1 Bacillota bacterium
TGTATGTACTTTTGCAAAACTGATTGAGCATCTCCTCAAAGCTAAGCTCTTCCTGATTCTGATTCTCCAAAATCTCACTCATGGTTTCGTGTACCTCCTTAATTATGCAAGCAGGCGTAGACGCGCCTGCCGTGATGCCGATGGAATAAACGCCGGTAAAATCCTTTGGATCAAGCTCGTCTGCAGTTTCGATTGCAATAGTCCTGCAAAACTGGCTACAGATGGTTGCAAGCTTGACCGTATTTGAACTGTGCCGTCCGCCAATCACCAGCATGACGTCAGAGCCCGATGCCAGCTCGGCTGCTTCCTGCTGACGCAAGGAAGTAGCATTACATATTGTATCAAATATTTTTACGTTTGTACACACTTTTTTTGCGGTGCGAATACAATTTTCCCATTCATTTTTATTGAAAGTTGTCTGCGCTACAAAATAGACTGTGTTTTTAGACAAATTATCTTTATTTGTATCATTTAAAAGCTCTTCGCAGCTTGAAACGACCAAAACCGACCCGCTGCAATGGCCCATAATGCCCTGAACCTCGGGATGATTCCGGTCTCCGACAATGACCAGCGCCGCGTTTGGCTCAACCAAGCTGACGATTTTGTGTATCTTGGCGACGAACGGGCAGGTCGCGTCGGTATAGGGCATTCCCGCCCTCTGAAGCTGCTCGTAAACCTCAGGCGCAACCCCGTGAGAGCGTATGATCACCCGGCGCCCTTCGGTGTTCTCTGCAACCGAATCGATCATTGCGACGCCCTGACGCTCCAGCGCCTGCACAAACTGTGTGTTGTGAATCAGCGGTCCCAGCGTGCAGACCCTATCGCCGGTATCCAGCGCCTGCTGCACCATGTCAATGGCGCGCTGTACGCCAAAGCAAAAGCCTGCGGTTTTGGCAAGCGTTATTTTAGCCCTCATGGTTATCAGCCCCCAATCCCAGCAGCGCCAGAATCTCGTCCCAAACGCGCTTGGTCGCACGCTTTAAGGCGCGCGGAGAATCCTCGTTCAGCCCCAGCTCGGCGTAGGGTATCACCGGGCCAAAGCGCACACGAATACGGCTGCGAAAACGCAGCGGGCGTTCGTATGTAACGGTACAGGGCAACACGTCGGCCTGCGTCATTTTGGCAATCAGCGCCATGCCGGACTTCGGCTTGCCCGGCTGCCCGGCCGGAAAACGGGTTCCCTCCGGAAAAATGCCCAAAACATAGCCTGCGCGGGTAAGCTCGGCGCAGTATTCAATCGTCGACAGATCCCCCGCTCCGCGAGATACCGGAACGATGCCCAGCCAGCGAAAAAGCCATTGAAGCCCCTTTAGCCGCATCAGCTCCGCCTTGGCCATATAGCGCACCCACGGCTTGAGCCGCAGCACCAGCACCACCGGGTCGAGATAGGAGGTGTGGTTGCTTGCCAAGATGTAGCCTTTGTCGTTTTGGGGGATATTATGCATGCCCTCGTACTCGATACAAAAAGCAATCGGCAGCAGTAATCCAACAACGGCTCTGGCCAGTTTAAAGAACCATTGCATTTAGAGTCTCTCCTTAACGATGGCGGTCATGCGCTCAAGCGTCTCGCCCAGCGTCAGGTCGGTGCTGTCTATTAAAATGGCATCGTCAGCCTGACACAGCGGTGCTGCCGCGCGGTGCGAATCGTTGTAGTCACGCTGCTTCGTTTCGGCCAGAATCGTCTCAAAATCAACGTCCTGACCTTTTTCTCTGTACTCCAAAAAGCGCCGGCGCGCACGCGCTTGCGGCGTTGCGGTCAGGAAAAACTTTATTTTAGCGTCGGGCAGCACGACGGTGCCAATATCCCGGCCGTCCATGACAACGCTGTTCTGACGGGCAAGGTCGCGCTGCAAATCCAGCAAAAAGTCGCGCACTGCCGGAATGGCCGACACGTTGGAGGCCGCCATCGACATTTCGGGCAGGCGTATGGCCTCGGTGACGTCCTCACCGTTTAACAGCATGCGCTGCAAGCCGTCGACATATTTCATCTCAATGCCAATCCCAGGCAGCAGCGGCACAACCTGCGCGGCGTTGGTCGTATCCGAAACGCGATGATGCGCATAATAGCCGATTGAGCGGTAGAGCGCGCCGGTATCGACATAAATATAGCCCAGCTTCTGTGCCAGCGCGCGCGCAACGGTGCTTTTACCCGCAGCCGACGGGCCGTCAATTGCAATGGCAGTTGTTTTATTCATAGGAAATTTCCCCCTCTTTTGCCGCCACAGCCTGCGCCGCAGCAGAAAGTCCCGCCAGATAGCCGGTCGAAAAGGCAATCTGCAGGTTAAAGCCGCCTGTGACAGCGTCGACATCCAATAATTCGCCCGCAAAATACAGCCCCCGCACAAGCTTCGATTCCATCGTTTTAGGCTGTACCTCGGTCACCTTAATTCCGCCGCGGGTAACGACCGCCTCTTCAATCGGCCTAAGCGAAACCGGCCTGACCTCAAAGCCCTTGAGCGTCTCGCACAGGCGCTGCCGCTGCGCTTTTGTGATCGCATTAACCTGTGTTTCCGCGTCAATGCCGGACTGCTGCACCACAACCGGAATCAGGCTTTTAGGCAGCAGACGATCCAGCGCATTCTTAAAGGTGCGGTTTTTCATCTCAGAAAAATCGCGCAGCAGGCGATTATCAAGTTGCTGCAGGTCGAGTCCGGGCTTTAGGTCTATGGTCATGGCATAATCGGCGGCGTTGCCCTCTATCTCGCTTGAGGCGGTCAGCACCAGCGGCCCGGAGATGCCAAAATGGGTGAACATCAATTCGCCTATTTCAGAAACGGCGCTGCGTTTACCCTTTTTAACGGTCAATGTCACATTTTTAAGCGACAGACCCATCAGCTCGGCGCACCACTTGTCCGCCGTGACAATGGCGGTCAGCGACGGCACCGGCGGCATAACGGTATGCCCGGCCGATTCGGCAAGGCTGTAGCCGTCACCGGTTGAGCCGGTGAGCGGGTAGCTTTTGCCGCCGGTCGCCAGCAGCACCGCGTAAGCGTCATAGCGCGCGCCATCCGCCGTCTCAACGCCGGTGACCCGCCCGTTTTTACAATGCAGCGCGGTTACGCGGTTCTGGCGGAATACGACGCCGTGCGCTTTGGCAAAGCCCACCAGCGCGTCAACAATATCCACCGCCTTGTCCGACTGCGGAAAGACCCGCGCCCCCCGCTCGGTTTTAAGCGGTACGCCGCGGTTTTCAAAAAACTGCATAACATCCTGCGGTGAGAAGGCGTCGAAGGCGCTGTATAAAAAGCGCGGGTTGCGGCGCACCGATTCGATCAGCCGGTCTCTCGTGCAGTTATTAGTCACATTGCAGCGGCCCTTACCGGTAATCATAATCTTGCGCCCGGCGCGGGCGTTCTTATCAAGCATCAGCACACGGGCGCCTCTGGATGCCGCCTGCCCCGCCGCTATAAGGCCGGCAGCGCCGGCCCCTACGACAATAAAATCAAATTTTTCGTTCATCAATGGTCATTATCGTCAGCCTTGGTATAAATCTCATACCGCTCCCAAATGCGTTCAAGCTCGGAATAAGCGCGGCT
>JAEWMM010000275.1 GCA_023457175.1 Bacillota bacterium
ACCCGTTGCACCAGTGGCGCCGGTCGCACCGGTTGCACCAGTGGCGCCGGTTGCACCAGTGGCGCCGGTCGCGCCCGTTGCGCCGGTGGCGCCAATAGGGCCGGTGGGGCCGGTCGGCCCTACCACGCATTTGTTACCGCAAGGATTGCCGCAGGGGTTACCGCAGGGATTGCAGTTATTATTATCGGGGCAGCCCGGGCCCCTGTCCGACAATCTGTTGGAACCGGCATATGGTTCATAACAGGAATGGCTGTTATATTTAGAAATCATAACATATTACCTTTCGTAGTTGTTAGTAGACATATACTGTCTACTTATATTATATGATTTTGCCTGTTAAGGGACTCTCTGGATCTGTAAAAATATAGCATAATTGCATTTTTGATGCATAAATACGATATAGTTCAATTAAAGTGCCTGCGCATGGCGGGCCGCCGATGTATAAGCTCTGTAAGTTTAAAGCCTTGCCGCGGTCAAATGACGCCACATATACACGCTTATCGGCCGCCATCGCCGGGCGGCTTTAGCAAAAATGCTTGCAGAATGCGCATAAGCCTAAAACAATTTTAATGGCGCAGATAAACGTACATTTAAATAAACGTTATAAAATGACATGTGCCTGCTCATCGGTATAAAATACCGCAGTGAACAAGCACATGTCATTTGTAAGGTAACCTTTTGTGGAATCGTTACGCCGGATGCCCAAGGGCAAGGCGGCGATCCCTTTGAAAAGGAAGTGATGAAAGCAAATTGAGCGTGGCGCCGCGTGACGGTTGCCGCAGTTCAATAGCTGCAGATGGTCTCGGACGGGACATTATACGCATATGGTCGCCGGCAAAGCGCGCATAACCTTCAAGCGTTTAATTTTGGCGCGGCGGCTTAAATGTCCAGATTGGACGATATATACGGTTTGTCAGCAGTGACAAAAACCGAAATCGACATTACGGTTACGAATAGCGCTATAACAATTGCCGCCATGCGCAAAAATCGCTTTGTTTTCATTGACGATATTCCTTTGCACTTAATTTCCCGGCCAGCAGCATTGCACCAACAAAGGTAATCGAGAGCATTACGGCGCTTGCCGCTGTCTTTTGCGCTAGGGCATATAAAAGAAGGCCTATGCCGGTCTGAACAGACAGTACAGCGATAGACCTCCTTTTATACGTTTTTCTTTCCAATGCATCCAGTGGCTTATTAATGCTTTCCAGAGGGGCAAGCAGCACCGTAACGATCACCGCAATAATGCCGGAAGATAACATGATAATCGGCGGCCAATCCAAACTACGTTTAAGCAACAGGAAAAACAGTACTGTGATTGCCGTGGAGACTAAGTAACATCTTGCAGGGGTACTGGCGTGATACCCACCGCTGTAAGAACGAAGGCTGAAATAACAAAGCAGAAACAAAAACCCCTGCCAGACCATGCCAAAGTACAGGCTGACTAAAAAGGTGGTCGCCGTATTCAACGCAATGAACAGCCCCTGCCCTATTCCAAAAGCATATAAGTCCTTGTCCTCCTCACGAATGCTGCCGCTGAGAATAAGATAATCCGTGAGCCTTTCAGAAAGAGACGTCATTAGAACTTACGCAATTTCTTTGCGCTTTGGGGCAGTTCCGGCTGGTAAGCAAGGTACCCGCAGGCGATGTTTGCGGACATTGTTGCTATTACAAGCGCCAGACAAGCAAGGATTCCACTAAACTGAGCCATAAACCGTTTCATGCGTTCGACCTCCTTCCGTCTAATCTCGTTAAAAATATAGCACAAATGCGAACTTTGTGCCGTAAAATGGTATAACTAATAGGTTTTAGGGAGCAACTTACAGTTTTTCTTAAAAACTTCATCCAGCATCGGTCACAAGATGCCCTTGAGCATGGCAGATATCCCTCATTTGTTACCTGTTCGGATATGCGCTCCACGCGAAAGGCCAGTAACTTGAATGATTATTCACAGTAAAACCACCGACTTATTCGTGTCATATACAGAACAAAAAGCATATTGTAAACTAACTTTATAATTTTGGTTGACAACAAGGCGGTTCATAGCTATAGTTAAGACTATGTAAATCTGGACAAATCCGTAAAGAAAAAATGAGGAGGTATCCAATGGAAGAAAAGGTCGTCCGGGCAGGCGGTAACGCACAAAGCTATTCAAAGGCGCACCAGCTTACATATATCGCATTATTTACCGCTTTAATTGCCGTCGGTGCTTTTATCAAGATTCCAGTTCCAGTGGTTCCGTTTACGCTGCAGTTTCTGTTTACGATGCTGGCAGGGTTGCTTTTAGGCGGAAAAAACGGCGCGATCTGCGTAGCGGTTTATATGGCCCTTGGCCTGATCGGGCTTCCGATATTTGCAGAGGGCGGCGGAATCTGGTATTTTATCAAACCCAGCTTCGGTTATATTCTCGGCTTCTGTGCCGCAAGCTATGTGACCGGAAAGCTGACCGAAAGACTCACCGCGGTCGCCTTTAAAAAGATTCTTCTTTACAATTTCATCGGGTTATTCATCGTCTATGGCGCGGGAATGGTCTATTACTATGTCATCTGCAATTATGTAATCGATACGCCAATCGGCTTATGGCCGTTATTTTTATACTGTTTTCTTCTGGCGGTGCCGGGAGATATCTGCCTTTGCATTTTAGCGGCCGTTTTAACCAAGCGGCTATGGCCGATGATCAACAGAATGAGGTGAAAACATGACCATAGTCGAAGCGTTAAAGCAAAAAGTATTCTCTCAAAAGCAGTTGAATAAAGAAGATGCGCTCCAACTTGGGACTGTTCCGCTGACGGAGCTCTGCGAGGCGGCGGACGAAATTCGTTCCCATTTTTGCGGAAAAGCTTTTGATATGTGCGCCATCGTCAACGGAAAATGCGGCCGATGCTCGGAGGACTGTAAATATTGCGCCCAGAGCGCGCACTATCAGACAGCCTGTGTAGAAAGCTATCCCCTGCTTTCCACAGCCGAGCTGGTGGCGCGCGCAAAGCACGACGCCGGACAGGGCGTGCTGCGTTATTCTATCGTCACCTCCGGCAAACGGCTTTCAGACGAGGAGGTGACGCAGGTCTGCGAAAGCATCCGGGCCATCCGGCGGGAAGCGGGCATTCAGGTCTGCATCTCCTTTGGCCTGCTGGGAGAATCACAATTTGCCAGGCTAAAGGCAGCCGGAGCTTCCCGCGTCCACTGCAATCTCGAAGCCTCGGCGCGGTACTTCCCTGAGGTCTGCACGACGCATACCTGGCAGGAGAAGGTCGAAACCCTTAAGGCCGCTAAGCGCGCAGGGCTCGGCATCTGCTCCGGTGGTATTATGGGACTTGGCGAAACGATGGAAGACCGCATCGACATGGTGCTGGCCGTACGGGAATTGGGCGTAAAATCGGTTCCGGTCAACCTGCTCAACCCCATTCCGGGCACGCCTTATGCGCATAACGCTATTTTGACCAACGACGAGCTGTGCCGCATCGTCGCTATTTTCCGTTTTTTGATTCCAGACGGCTCCATCCGTCTTGCGGGAGGCCGCGGCCTTCTTGAGGATAAGGGTAAAAAATGCTTCCAAAGCGGCGCAAACGCCGCCATCAGCGGCGATATGCTGACGACGGCGGGCTACTCGGTTGAGACCGATATGGCGCTGTTGACCGGACTGGGGTACGAGGTGAAGCTGGCAGATGAGTAAGCGCCTGTTTATCGCGGGAACCGGAACCGATGTCGGTAAGACCTATGTAACCGGCCTGATCTTAAAAAAGCTGCGCGAGAGCGGAAGAATGGCAGCCTATTTCAAGGCGGCCATGAGCGGAAATCAAAGAGATCAGGAAAACCGCCTGATGCCCGGTGATGCACTGGCGGTCAAGGCGATTTCCGGCATTGGTCAGCCCTTGGAAGAAATGTGTCCCTATGTTTACGCGCATGCCTATTCCCCCCATCTGGCCGCCCGAATCGAGGGCAACCCGGTTCGGCTGCAAACGGTTAAAGCCCGTTTTGGCGCCATATGCGAAAAATACGACTATATCACGGTGGAAGGCGCCGGGGGTATCCTTTGCCCGCTGCGCTTTGATGAAGAAACGCTTCAGTCGGAGGACGTTATCAAGGCGCTGGACCTCTCCTGCCTCCTTATTGCGGATGCGGGGCTGGGCACAATCAACGCCGTGGGCCTGACGGCTGCATATATGAAGGCAAAAAACATCCCTGTTAAGGGCATTATTTTCAATCGTTTCCATCCGGGCGATGTGATGGAGGAGGATAACCTGAAGATGTGCGAATTCATGACAGGGCTGAAGGTTTTGTCCTGTGTAAAATGCGGCGATGAAGCGCTGGATATCGACGCAGAGCAGCTTGCGGCCCTGTATGAGTGAAAAGGAGGAGGCGCCCCGATGATCTGGTATCCTTATCAGCAAATGAAAACCATGAATCCGCCTTATGAAGTTGTCGACGCCGAAGGGGTTTATCTTTATACCGGGCATGGCAAAATGATCGACAGCGTTTCCTCATGGTGGAGTGTGATACACGGCTACAAGCACCCGGTGCTGACAGAGGCAATTAAAGCTCAGGCCGATCGTTTCTCGCATGTGATGTTGGGCGGTTTAACCCACGAGCCGGTGAAAAAGTTGTCTAATAAGCTTCAGGAATGGCTGCCCGGCGATCTCGATTACTGCTTTTTCTCCGATTCCGGCAGCGTAGCGGTGGAGGTCGCCTTGAAAATGGCGCTGCAGTATTATGCCAACAGGGGGGAACGGCGGGAAAAGGCGCTTTCCCTGACCCACTCCTATCACGGGGATACCTTTAAGGCCATGGAGGTGGGGGATGACGCGGACTATCATTTTGCATTCAGCGAGAAAAAGGGTGTCGTCCATATTCCGGCAGAAGTTCCCGCCCTTGAAAAAGCGTTTGCCCAATACCACAACGAGCTTTACTGCTTTATTGTGGAACCGCTGCTACAAGGCGCGGGCGGCATGCGGATGTATGACGTCTCTTTTCTCAAGCGCGCCAGAGCGCTGTGTGACGCACACAATGTGCTCCTGATTTTTGACGAGGTTGCGACGGGTTTTGGCCGCACCGGGCACCGTTTTGTTGCAGACCTGGTCTGTCCCGATATACTGGTGCTCGGCAAAGCCTTGACCGGCGGGTACATTGGGCATGCAGTCACCGTGGCAAATCATAAGGTCTATGACGGCTTTTATGGGGACAATTCTTCTCTGGCACTCATGCACGGCCCCACCTTTATGGGCAACGCGCTGGCCTGTAGCGTGGCCTTAGAATCCATCGCACTTTTTGAAAAGGAAAACTATCTTGCTAAAATCGCCCGGATCGAGGCGATCACAAGGCAGGAAATGGCCGGCTTTACCGACAGCCGGATAAAAGAGATGCGAATTATGGGCGGGTGCCTCTGTATAGAGGTTTATGATGCAGCTATGCTAAAGGGCTTCCAGCAGTTTGCGTGCGCGCATGGCGTATTCAGCCGCCCCTTTCTCAACTACATGTACGCTATGGTTCCATATATTATTCAAGAGCCTGAGCTGCTGCGAATATTGAATACAATGAGAGCATGGTTTCAGCCCGTATAAAACGACCGGCTTCCTTTAAATGCAAGGCGATGTGAGCATATCGCAAATCGGTCGTTTAAGGATGATAGTCTAATATCAAATCAAAAAATCCCCCCGGCCAAAAGTCGGAGGGATTTTTTATCTGGATACCCAATTTTCATTCTCTGACGGTATATGCGTGCTCATTGGGCACTCTGATTTTGATATTGCATCCGGTGCTGTTGCAGATAAGCAAAGGTGGTAGGCGGCACCAGCGCCTGGACTGCCTGCATATTGCCCTCATGCAGCAGTCGGCGCACCGACGAGGCACTGATCGGCATGCCGTCGAGCTGCTTTCGCTCAATCTCGACCAGCTCAATGCCATACTGCGGCAGCAGCTCCTTCATCTTGGAATTGTAAGCGTTGGTTACCACGCAGTTGGGCTCGGTGCCGACAAAGCGCCTGGTAATCCCCAGTCCTCTGGCAAAATATTCGCAGAATATGCGAATATCCAGCTCACAATTGGCATCCTCGGCCTTTGATTGCTCCTTGATAAAATAGGTCGGAAAGACGGCGGACGAAATTAAATAGTTGCTTGTTTTATGCAACAGGACATTCGGCATATCCGCCACGCCCTGCCGCACCAGCTCGTAGCGCACATCCGCCGGGAATTCGCTCTTATCCTCCGACAAAACAAACAGATGCAGCACATCGCATTGCTTTGCGGCGGTTTCTATCAGATACCGATGCCCGTTTGTAAAGGGGTTGCAGTTGACGACAATAGCGCCTATGCTGCCGCCGTCGCGCTTGTCCAACCGTGAAACATAGTTTTTGATGCCGCTTTTTCGATTCTCGGCCAATAAAACATCCTTGGTTTCGAGAATCGGGTAAAAGCCCATGTCTAAAAACATCTGCTTATTGTCGGGCTTTGTAAATAAAAAGAGATGCGTTTTGCCGCGCTCGACTGCCAGATTGCAGATCTGCGTCACAACCCGGGTAGAAAGACCATAACCCTGATAATCTTTAGAAACCGCGACACATTTAAGTACATTATCATGAAGCGAGCAGGTAGCGGCAATGTTTCCGTCCGAATCCATCAGGTTAACGGTCGCCTCAATCAGCTCGTCATAATGCAGATCGTACGCAGCCAAAAACGCTTTAAGCCTTTCTTTTTTTCTACCTGTAAAAGGAAATCCCTGCTCCTCATAAAAATCGTAATCGTTCATGGCCATCCCCTTCCTTTCAATAAGCACGCCAAAAAGTTGACCTCATATCAGGCTGCCTGCGCACTGTTTAGCCTCTGCGACCGGCAATCTCCCCAATACAGGGGTGTAAATTTCCTCTATTATAGCGCATCATCACAAATAAGTCTATTAAAAAGCCGAATACTCAGTAGCTATTCGCATAAAATTGCAGCGATTAGTCCTGCGCGTCCGGTTATATTAATAATGTTCCTATAACGCATTGATAATGACAAGGATATTTTCGGCCGGCCAGAAGCGCACGGTCGGGTTGCCGCCCCGCCAGAAGGCTGACGGGGCCGGATTCAAAACAGAATAGGCGATTCGTATAACGCTATAGCCGCAAATACCTTACCGGTATTCGCGGCTATAGCTGAGCAGCGTTTTAATCTTATCGGTCAGCACATGGCGGATTGAATTTTACGCATCGGTTTAATATTTGCTTTCGGCATGAGCAGAGGCAAAGTCGTCATAATGGCCGCCGGACATAAAGGACTGGCCCAAAGTCGTCTTATCCTGCAAAGAATTCAAGTGGTAACCGGTTTCTCTGAGACGGAACTTAGAAATAAGCTCCTTTAAAATATTCGCCTGGCCGGATAGCTCCTCGCTTGCGGCAGCGCTCTGCTGTGCGGTGGCGGCATTGTTCTGAACAACGCTTGAGATTTGCTCGACGCCCTGATCAATTTGAACAATCGCCGACGCCTGCTCCTGCGAGGCCAGCGCAATTTGATCAATCAACGCCACAACATCGATGGTCGCCTTGGCGCTCTGGTCCAAAGAAGCCGCCGTTTTGTCGGCAATTTGCGACCCGTTGCCAACCGCCCTGATGGTTTCTTCAATTAATGCGGTGGTATTTTTCGCGGCATCGGCCGACTTTCCGGCAAGACTCCGAACTTCGTCGGCAACAACCGCAAAGCCCTTGCCTGCCGCGCCCGCGCGGGCCGCCTCCACCGCGGCGTTTAACGCAAGAATATTCGTTTGAAACGCTATGTCCTCAATTATTTTAATAATTTTAGAAATCTCAGAAGATTTCAGCGTAATCTGCCGCATGGCCGCCATCATCTCGCGCATCTGGTCATTGCTGACATGCATCTCTTGGCCGGCAAAGTCCGCTTTGTCGTGCGCCGCTTTTGCATTTTCCGCATTTTTTCTTATCTGCTCGGTCACCTCGGTAATAGAAGCGGATAACTCTTCAATAGCGCTCGCCTGTTCGGTAGCACCCTGTGAAAGCGCTTGGGCCGCATTGGCGACCTGATCGGCGCCGCTGTGCACCTGATCCGACGATTGATTGATGTGCAGCAGCGTTGCATTCAAATTTGCAAGCAGATCCTGCATGCCGTCCTTGAGCTTTTTGAATTGCCCTGCGTATTCTCTTTGGAGTTCGATTTTTAAATCTCCGCGTGACACATGATGCAAAGCGTCGGAAATTTCATCTATATAGCCCTGGTAATTGACCAGTCTTTCAATGGTCAGGTTAAAGGCATCTGCAAGCCGCCCTACTTCGTCCTTTGAGCGTACGGAGAGCGCCACATTAAAATTACCGTCCGCAATCTGCTGCGCCGCTTCCGTCACTTTTTGAATAGGCTTGGTAATACTATTGCTGA
>JAEWMM010000276.1 GCA_023457175.1 Bacillota bacterium
GGTCTTTGCCGATGCCAAGGAAAAACACGCCATGCGTTATACGCAGTACCGCGGCCTCGCTCAGGTAACAAACTGGGTGAAGCTTAAGTTTACTGCCATGAATCTCAAAAAACTGGCCAAATGGAAGGGGAGGACTCCTTTGTTACGTTTCCGATACTCGCTTTTCTGGCTTAAATATACTCAGAACCCGGTTTATGCCGCCGCGTAATCCAGGTTCTTCGACAGACTGAGACACAATAATTTTATTGTGTCTATAAAATATTTACTTGTTTGATATTGTTTATTTCTTGCGCTATAGTAAACTCAAAAGAACATCGGAGGGGCTTACATATGGAGGACAACAGGCTGCATTATAGCGACTACAGAAGCGGCGTATTGACCAATGGCATGGAGCGCTCGGCCCATCGCGCGCTGTTTTACAGCATGGGACTGGACGAAAAGGACCTGCGCAGGCCGATGGTCGCGGTGGTCAATTCCTTTACCGAGGTGGTGCCGGGGCATATTCATCTGCGGGAGATCGCCGATTATGTCAAGCAGGGCATCTATCAGGCAGGCGGTATTCCGCGCGAGTTTAACACCATCGCCCTGTGCGACGGCCTGTGTCAGGGGCACCGCGGCATGAGCTATCCGCTGCCAAGCCGCGAGAACATTGCCGACGCGATCGAAATGATGATTGAGGCGCACCAGTTTGACGCAATGGTCATGCTGCCGGGCTGCGACAAAATTGTACCCGGCATGCTCATGGCGGCTGCGCGTGTAAACATCCCAACCATCATCGTACCGGCCGGCCCGATGATGGCGGGCAGCTACAAGGATATTGAGGTCATCACGCTGTCGGACATGCGCGAGCAGATCGGCCGATACCAGACCGGCAAGCTTTCGCTTGAGGCGCTGCTGGAAATAGAGCGGCGCGCGCTGCCCACCTACGGCACCTGCGCGATGATGGGCACTGCCAACTCGATGGGCTGCCTTACCGAAATTCTCGGCTTTACGCTGCCCCATTGCAGCACGGCGCCGGCTGTCTCGTCCGAGAAGCGGCGCTATGCCAAGCAGTCGGGCGCACGCGCTGTCGAGATGATCAAAGAAGCGCTGACCGCCCGCAAAATCTTAACGCGCGAGGCGCTTTTAAACGGCATTCGCGCCGTCATGGCGATGGGCGCTTCGACCAACACCGTGCTGCACCTCATGTCGATTGCAAACGAGGCCGGCGTTGCGCTGAGCCTGACCGATTTTGACGTGATCAGCCGCAAGGTGCCCTATATCTGCAACGTCAAGCCCTCCGGCAGGTACCCGCTGTCGGTACTGCACGAAAACGGCGGCGTGCAAGCCGTTTTAAAGGCCATTGAAAGCAAGCTTGATCCAAACCATCTGACCGTGACCGGCAAGACGGTTTCTGAAAATCTTGAAAAGACCGAGCGGGTGGAAAATGACGTTATCTTTCCGCTTGAGACTCCGAAAAATGCCGAGGGCGGCATTGCGGTTCTGTACGGCAGTCTGGCCCCCGACGGCGCGGTGGTCAAAAAATCCGGCGTCAAGCCTTCGATGTATCAGTTTACCGGTAAGGCGCGCGTATTCCATTCGATGGAGGACGCCTGCGAAGCGGTATCGGGCGGGCGAATCAACGCAGGGAACGTTATTGTCATCCGCTACGAAGGCCCCAAGGGCGGCCCGGGCATGCGCGAGATGCACATGGTGACCTCACTGCTTGTGGGCAGAGGCATGGACGAAAGCGTCGCGCTGGTGACCGACGGACGTTTTTCGGGCTCCACCAGAGGCCCGTGCATCGGCCATATCTCGCCCGAAGCGGCCGCGGGAGGCCCGATTGCCGTTGTCGAGGACGGCGACAGCATTATCATCGATATTCCGAACCGCCGCCTGGAGCTGGATGTCCCGCCGCAGATGGTGGCCGAGCGGCTGGCTAAGGTCAGGCTGCTTGTCAAGCCGCGCACCCCGGCGCTGGCAAAGTACGCGGCGCTGGTCACCTCCGCCGACAAGGGCGCCATTTTGAAGGTGCCTGAGACGGTATAGCGGCGCCGGTTCAGTCAACGCGCTGTTTTTACAACCATTTCAATACATCATAACACAACCTCAACCCACTCTTTGACATAAACGGGCTGATGTAAAATGCTAAACGCATTTTGCACCAGCCCGTTTTGTACAAAGCGCTGTCAAATAACGCGGGTGTTATTTGACTGGCGCAAAACAGCGTATACAGGCTGCGTCCGTCAGAGCGTATTAGCATCAGGTAAAAACAGATTAGATTTTATCATCATTTCGATGAACAATTTGCTTTTATAAGCGCTGCCGGAGTTAAAACCAGTCGCTGCGCCGGTAGCTGTAAAATACCGCCGCAAACGCCTGGTGATACCGGATGAAAACCTGTGCCAGCGCCGGGTCAAACCTTGTTCCCGCCCCCTGTGCAATACTGCGGCAGGCGGCCTGATGTCCGTTGCCTTTTTGAGCCGTCTCTTTATCATAGCAGTCGCAAATTGCCGAGATGCGCGCTATAAGCGGGATGTTCTCACCGCAAAGGCCAAAAGGGTAACCACTGCCGTCCCAACGCTCATGGTGGTAAACCGCCGCATCACAGGCGGGCAAAATAAGCCAGTCCGGCATGCCTGAAATGACATGGCTATCCATATAATCAAAAAGCCGCAGCGCCAACAGCGTATGGCGACTGGCCGTCACAGATTCCTCCGTCGTCAGCGGTCCGCGTTTTAAAAGTATTTCCTGCGGCAGCCACACCTTTCCGATATCGTGATAAAAAGCGGCTTCACCGATCTGCTCTATTTGCCGCTGGCTAAAACGCCCCGCATATAGCCGGCAGTCGTCTATCTTTTGAGCCATAACGCCCGCGTAAATACCAACACCGACCATATGGTCGATTTGTTCCGTCGACAGCTTTTGTAACAGGTCTCTGACGCCAATTGCACGATAGAAAGAAAGCGGCATAAAATCCCTCTTTTCATCAAGGTAAAACGGCTTGCTTCCCAAGGGTGCGGCGCACATATCTTATGCCGATACGATTCTGCGTTTGCGCTTACCGCGGCTGTACAGTCCGGAACATGCCGTTCGTTATGTATATATTAGCCGCAAAATTAAATTATAACATTGACAGCGCATAGACCTGTGGGTTTTTCAGATTAGCCGCAGTTTATTTAAAACTGTG
>JAEWMM010000277.1 GCA_023457175.1 Bacillota bacterium
GTATTGCGCTGCCGAATCATACAGCACCTTGCCGCCCTTATCAAGAATCGTCATATTGCCCCACCAGTCCATCCTGCCAAAATCGGGCGTAGTCACATTGGCGCCGGTGACCTGGCGGTCGACAATAGCGCGATAAGTCAGGCCATAGCTGTCGGTGGCGAGCACGGCGGTCTCATAGGTGCGGTTAGGCTCCAGCGTGAGCTCCAGCTTATAGTCCGCAGTCTGGTGCTGCAGGGCCGGATCTAACGCCAACTCCCGTATGGGTGCGCCGTTGTCGGTCGTGACAATTTTAAGCGAAGTCACTGCGGTGTTTTCCGGTATTTTCAGGTCGATATCCACCCGGCCGTCGAGCGTAAATTTGCTGCTGTAGTGTTCAAAGCTGCTGCCGCCGGTATTCTGCGCAATTACGGTGATCAGGCGCTCTTCAAACGGCCGCACGCCGTCAATGCTTTGGCTGCGCTGGACACCCTCGGATTCAAAGGTGATATAGGCGTCTAAAAGCTCAAACAGACCGACGGGTATGACACCGGTAAAATGTACGCCGTCACGGGTCATTGGTACCGCCGCACCGTTGGCGGTCAGGGTGGCGGTGGTGGCCTCGTCCGCCTCCTTGGGTACGACCGATACGGTCAGCGGAAGGGTCAGGCTTTCGGGGTCAATTTCGCCCAACGACCAGACGGCGCTGTCAAAAATGCTGGCCTGCACCTCCAACGCGCTCGAAACATTATAGCCAATACCGCGCACCTCGCTTAGCACATGGCCGAACTGGTTGGACATATTGCGCTGCAAATTTTCGATATTTTGTTCCAAGGCTATTGTGCGGGACCACAAAATAAGGTTTAATAAAAGCATTACTCCCAAAAGGGTTGCGGTAAGATTCTTCTTCATCATACGCTCCTAATCATCTATTTTGCACGGCGCGCCGTCGGGGTACTGCCGGGCAAGAGAACCGCTCTGTCGATATTTTAACATATCGCGGCTATTTTTGCACGGAAAAAGCGACCCCGAAAGGCCGCCTTTTCCGGATGTATGAGGAGGGGGCTATTTAACGCAGGCCGCGCCTGCGGACATAGCCTGAATATTGATGTCGATGAGCTTTTCCTTGGGGCCGTGGAAGATGTGCCGCAGCATGTCGTAAACCGTCTCGACCCTAAGCGCCCTTGTCGCCTCAAGATAGGCCCCCAGCATGGCCATATTGGCTACCTTGGCGTTGCCAAGGTCGGAGGCGATCTCCACGCAGGGGATATAATAGACCCTGACGTCGGTGCGCGCAGGCTTGACATCCACAATCGAGCTATTGATAAGAATGATGCCGCCGGGCTGTACCATAGGCTCAAATTTTAGAAGCGAGGGTTTGTTCATCGCGATCAGCTCGGTAGGATTGATAACTACCGGCGAGCCGACCGGCTTATCTGAGAGCACAACGCAGCAGTTGGCTGTGCCGCCGCGCATCTCCGGCCCGTAGGAGGGCAGCCACGACACATGCAGCCCCTCGGCAAGACCCGCCTCGGTCATAGTTTTGCCGATCGCCATAACGCCCTGACCGCCGAAGCCTGCGATGATTATTTCTCTGGTCATACCGCAGCCACCTCCCGGATATCCCTGACCACGCCGAGCGGGTAGGCGGGAATCATATTCTCCTGCAGCCATCTGACCGCCTCAAGCGGCGTTTTACCCCAGTTGGTCGGGCAGACCGCCAGCACCTCGACAAAGGTAAAGCCGGCGTTTTGCATCTGCAGCTCAAAAGCGGTTTTGATCGCTTTTTTCGCCCTGTTCAGATTCGGAATGGTATCAACCGCCACACGGGCGACATAGGCCGCGCCGTCGAGCGTGCCAAGCAGCTCACTCATGCGTATCGGCGAACCGCAGTGCGTTTTGTCGCGCCCCAATGGGGCGGTGGTCGCCTTCTGCCCGACAAGGGTGGTGGGGGCCATCTGGCCGCCGGTCATGCCATAAATGGCGTTGTTGATAAAGATGGTGGTAAATTTTTCGCCGCGCGCCGCCGCGTGGACGATCTCGGCCATACCGATCGACGCGAGGTCGCCGTCGCCCTGGTAGGTGAACACGGCCGCCCGGGGCAGCACGCGCTTAATGCCGGTGGCAACCGCCGGGGCGCGCCCGTGAGAAGCCTCCTGCATATCGCAGGCAAAGTAGTCGTAGGCGAAAACCGAGCAGCCCACCGGGCTGACACCCACCGCGTGCTCGGTCAGTTGCAATTCCTCAAGAACCTCGGCGACCAGCTTGTGCACGATGCCGTGGGAACATCCCGGACAATAATGCAGCTCCTTGTCGGTCAGCGCCTTGGATTTTTCATAGATCACTGCCATGCCGCTCACCTCCCCAGCGCCGCCTTTGCGGCTGCTGCAATCTCATGCTGTGTGGGTATGATGCCGCCCGACCGGCCGCAGAACGCGACCGGCTTCTTGCCCAGCGCCGCGTAGCGGACGTCCTCAAGCATCTGACCCATGCTCATCTCGACGCAGAGCACCGCCTTGACCGACGGGCGCTCAATCGCCGCGCGCAGCGCCGCTTCTGGGAACGGCCAGAGCGTAATGGGCCGAAACAGCCCCGCCTTAATGTCCTCCTGCGCCAGCAGGTCGGCGGCGCTCATCGCAATGCGCGACGGGGTGCCGTAGGCCACGAGCAGAATTTCAGCCTCTTCGGTATCGGTCTCCTCGTAACGCAGCTCGTTTTGGGTAATCTCCCGGAACTTTTCGTCGAGACGCCGGTTGTGCTGCTCGCACAGGGCAGGGTCGATGAAAAGTGAATTGACAATATTATGCTCGCGTTTTCCCTTGGTGCCGGTCGTGGCCCAGCCCTTGACGGGGCGCGTTTTTTCGGATTGCTCGCGCCATTCGATCGGCTCCATCATCTGGCCGATCATGCCGTCGGCCAGCACAATGACGGGGTTGCGGTAGCGGTCGGCCAAATCAAACGCGTCCTGCGTGAGATCCACCGCCTCCTGAATGGTATTGGGCGCTAGAACCAGCGTGCGGTAGTCGCCGTTGCCGCCGCCGCGGGTGGCCTGAAAATAGTCGCCCTGCGCCGGTTGAATCGTTCCAAGCCCCGGACCGCCGCGCATGACGTTGACAATGACGGCGGGC
>JAEWMM010000278.1 GCA_023457175.1 Bacillota bacterium
GAGCAGCAGCGCCGGGCTATTTTTACGGCAGCGGAGCATCCAATTATGATATTAACCGGCGGACCCGGCACCGGCAAGACGACAACGCTAAACGGCATTATCACCCTGTTTGAGCGCCGCGCCATGAAGGTAGCGCTCGCTGCGCCGACCGGACGCGCGGCCAAGCGCCTGTCCGAGGTGACCGGGCGGGAGGCGAAGACAATTCACCGACTCTTGGAGGTCGATTTTGGCAGCCGCGAGCGGGGCGACCTGCAGTTTAAGCGCAACGAGCGAAACCTGCTGCCCTTTGACGCTATCGTGGCGGACGAGATGTCGATGGTCGACGCCGCGCTGTTTGCGTCGCTTTTAAAAGCGGTGCGTACGACGGCGCGCCTCATTCTCGTCGGCGATCCCGACCAGCTGCCGTCGGTGGGAGCGGGCAATGTGCTGCGCGACCTCATCGACAGCGAGGCGGTGGCCTGCGTGCATTTAAGCGAGGTGTTCCGTCAGGCGGCCAACAGCCTGATCATCCTGTCGGCGCACGATATCGTCTCAGGCCGACTGCCCGCGTTGGGCCGCAATGACGCCGACTTTTTCTTCCTACCCAGCCCCTCGCAGGAGCAGGCGGCCTTTACCGTCGCCGATCTTTGCGCGCGCAGGTTGCCCCGCGCCTATGGCTATTCGCCGGTGCGCGATATTCAGGTCATCGCGCCGACCAAGCAGGGCGCGGCGGGCACCGTAGAATTAAACCGCGCGCTACAGGCGGCATTAAATCCGCCGGACAAGTGTAAAAATGAGTATAAAACGGGCAATCTCCTGCTGCGCGAGGGCGACAAGGTCATGCAGATTCGTAATAACTACGACATCGAATGGCAGCGCCCCGACGGCGAACAGGGCTTGGGGGTTTTTAACGGCGATATTGGCACCGTCGAGATGATCGATAAGCCCACCCGCTCGGTGATTGTCGCGTTTGACGACCGCCGGGCCGAGTACGCCTTTGATATGCTCAGTGAGCTCGATCTCGCTTATGCCATTACGGTGCATAAGAGTCAGGGCAACGAATTTGACGCAGTGATTATGCCGCTTTTGGGGCGGCACAAAAGGCTGCATTACCGCAACCTGCTGTACACGGCGGTGACCCGCGCCAAGCGGCTGCTGATTCTGGTCGGGCAGGCTGACACGGTGGCCGCAATGGTCGAAAACAACCGCAAAACGCTGCGCTACACCAATCTTGCGCCGCGTATCCGGCAGCAACTGGGTATGTGAGGCGTTTTGGTCAACTTTTTAGTCCTTAACTTCTAAAAGCGCCCTTGTATTCTCGCACGGATACTTTTCGTGATATAAGTCGGGCGGCCAAGCGGTCGACGTCTGGCGCGGAAAACAGGCCGCAAAGATCAGGTCGTTTTGGCGTTAATCGACCGCAGTATCATACATAACTGACAGGATGGATTTAGGGTATTCCCGGCCGGCAGATAATAAACCCCGCGCGCGCCGCGCCAAAAACGACAGCGGAGGGAGACGACAGCATGAAAACGGTGGAAGGAACCCGGCTGCGCAGACAGGCGGAGCTGGCCGCGCTGGCTATTATTCTGGTCGCGGCCGCGTGGGGCAGCTTTTTTTACGAACGCCACATCAAAGGGCACATCACCGAGCGGATTATTTATACCCTTCAGATGAACGCCGAGCGCGAGATGCAGTCGACCGATCTTCTGATCGAGTCGCAGTACCGCATTCTTGAAATGTATGCCTCGCTGTACGCCGACCAGCCCCATACGCCCGAGAACCGGCGCAGCGAGATTCTGGCGCAGATGGAGGTTGTGCGCGCCACCTCCGACTTTTACATGGTGGGCATCGCCACGCCCGGCGGGGCGGCGCTGACCAACACGGGCGACGCGACAAATGTGCGTACCGAGTGCTTTTTTACCCACAGCCTGTCGGGCCGCCGCAGTATGAACTTTGTCGAAAGCGGCAGCGTCGACACACAGCGTCATTTTTGTCTGGCGGTGCCGATTGTAAAGGACGGCGACCCGCAGGGGGTTGTGTTTGGCCTGTGCCACGAGGGCACCATCCGCCGCCTGATTACCCCCGCGGATTACGGCGGCAGCGGACACGCTTTTTTGTGCGATACCGAAGGAGCGCTGCTGGTAAGCGACGATGGCAGCATGCCGTTCGGCGAAGGGCAGACCAATGTTTTTGAGGCGCTCTCCCGCGCAAAGATTACCGGCGGCCAAACGCGCGCGCAGATTGAGGCGGATATCCGGCTGGGACAGACCGGTGTGTTTACACTAGAAACCGCCGGCGGCAGCTGCTATGTGGCGTACCAGCCCTCGGTGATAAATGGCTGGGTGCTCTTTAATGTGCTGGGCAGCGCCGATATAGAGGCGTACATTGCCGAAAATACACGCAGCATGTGGCTCTTGATGCTGGTGATGCTGCTTGCGCTGGGACTGGCAGCGACACTGATGCTGGTGATTGGGTATTATAACAGCACGGTGCTTGAAAACAACCGCAGAAAGCTGTTTGAAAGCGAGCGGCAGGCGCTTATGCAGCAGGAAAAGCTGGCGTTTGCGCTGGGCCGCTCGGCCACCCGCGTGTGGGAATATGACATTGCCAACCGCCGTGTGACGCAGGACTCCCAGCACCCGGGCGCCGTGCGGGAAAATGTACCCGACAGCGTGGTGGCCTCCGGCCGGGTGCACCCCGACGACGTAGAGGCCTATCTCGCGCTGTATAAGCGCGTGCGCAGCGGCGAGCCCTATGTCTCGGCCGAGGTGCGGCTGCGTCAGGCCGACGGCAGCTATGTCTGGACGCGAATAGAATATACCACCTTTTTTGACGACGCTCACCGGCCGCTGCGTGCTATCGGGGTAGCCAGCAATATATCGGCCCAGAAGGCGGCTGAAAAACGCTATCAGGACGAGATGGCCTTCCGTCAGCTTGCAGGGCCCGATACGCTGATCTCGTTTCGCATCAACTGCACGACCGATACGATTGAAGACGCCGTCAGCTATGACGACCGTTTAAGCTGGCTGACCCGGTTTGAGTCGTTTAACGAGATGGCCGCCCGTGTGGCCGAAACGATTACAGGCCCGGCGGATCGCGCGCGCATGCTCGCCACGCTGAACACCACAGCGATGCTTGAGTGCTTTGCCGCGGGACAGACCAGCTATCAGGCGGAATACCGCCGGGATTTAAGCGGCGAAAACGACCTGCACTGGATCGCCTGTTCGGTCAATCTGATACGCAGCCCCACCTCGGACGACGTGCTCGGCTTTGTGTATACCCGCGACGTTACCCGGCGCAGAATGCTTGAGATGCTCTCAAGCAGCACGGTGCTTTCGGATTATGAATATGTCGCCTGTCTCGATATCAACACCGACTTTATCTATGCGGTGCGCGTCGGCGGTGCGGCGCAGGCCAAACCGGCCATCGAGGCCGAGTGCTTTACCGACCGGCTTTTGCGGCTGGCGGCGGGTGAGCTGGTCATCTCTCCCGAGCAGATGGCGGCGCTTTCTCCCGCCGCCATTGCCCGGCGGCTTCAAGAGGTACCCAGCGACTCGATGTTTCTTGAAGCGCCGCTGCCCGACGGGAGCATCGCCCACAAAAAGCTGCATTACACCTACTTAAACCGCGACGAGGGGCTGGTGCTGATCACCCGCAGCGACGTCACCGACGTTTATAACGAGGAGCAGAAAAAGAACGCGCTGCTGCGGCGCGCGCTTGAGTCGGCCGAACGTGCCAGCCGCGCCCGCGGCGATTTTCTGGCGCATATGTCCCACGAGATACGCACGCCTTTAAACGGGATCCGCGGCATGCTCGACATCATCAAAGAAAATCCCGACGAAAACTTGAAGCTCTATCTTGATAAGGCCATCATTTCGGCCAAGCACCTGACAGGGCTCATCAACGATATTCTCGATATGTCCAAAATTGACAGCGGCAAGATGGAGCTCGACGAGGCGTGGATGGATATTGAGGAGTTTACCGCCTACATCGACGCCATTATTGCGCCGCAGGCTGAGGAGAAGGGGCTCACCTTCGCCTCGCACTTTGACTGGGGCAGCTGCGAACGTCTGTATACCGACGGCAGCCGGCTCAAGCAAATTTGCATCAACCTGCTGTCCAACGCGGTCAAATACACGCCGGCGGGCGGGCGGGTGGCCTATTCGGTGTCGGCGCGGCGTACCGACGAGCGCATGGTGTCGCTAACCATTACGGTCGAGGACAACGGCATCGGCATGTCGCCGGGTTTTCTAGCCGACGCGTTCGAGCCGTTTACCCAGGCCGACCGCTCCTTTGCCAAAAGCGGCACCGGACTGGGGCTGGCGATTACCAAGCGCCTGATTGAGCTGATGAAGGGCGAGTTGTCGGTCAAGAGTATGCCCGGCAAGGGCACCCGCATCAGCTTTACGGCGGCGGTGCGCTGCGGCCGCCGCGGCGAGGCGGTGACCGGCGGCCCGGCTGCGGCCTGCTGCACATTGAGCGGACGGCGCGCGCTGGTGGCCGACGACCACCGTATCAACCGCCTCGTGGCTGAAAGGCAGCTTGAGGCCGCCGGCATTGCGGTGATTAGCGCCGAAAACGGCCAACAGGCGCTGGAATTGTTTGAAAGTTCGCCGGAAGGAACCTACGATATTATTTTTATGGATATTATGATGCCGGTCATGGATGGTCTGACCGCCGTACGAAAGTTGCGGGCGCTGCCGCGCGCCGATGCCAAAACGGTGCGCATTGTGGCAATGACCGCCAACGCCTTCACCGGCGACAGCCGCGAAAGGCTTGAAAACGGCATGGATTTCCACCTGTCAAAGCCGTTTGACCGCGAACAACTGCATCGCATTTTAGGACAGGTTTTCGGCGTGGGGCGAGACGAAGCGCCAAAGGGCGAAGCGTTAAGAATTAAGTGAAAAGTAAGGGTGTCCGCTTCTCAAACTCAGACTGCTGCAAGACTTGTATCTAAAAAGCTACACAAATTAAAGCTTTGATAACCGCCGCTAAACTTTAATTCATACAGCTCGTGCACTAATGTGGTTTTTTAAAAGTCAAAAACCGGGCCTGTTCTCAGGCCCGGTTCAGCCTGTCGAAGAACCCGGATTACGCAGCGGCGCAAACCGGGTTGCGGCTATATTTAAGCCAGAAAAGCGAGTATCGGAAACGTAACAAAGGAGTCCTCCACTTCCATTTGGCCAGTTTTTTGAGATTCATGGCAGCAAATTTAAGCTTCACCCAGTTAGTCACCTGAGTGAGGCCTCGGTACTGCGTATAACGCATAGCATGTTTTTGCTTGGCGTCGGCAAAGACCCGTTCTATGGTTTCTTTGCGCTGCGCATACAGCTCCCGGTATTGCGGTGTGTAACGGGCATCGTCCGCCAACTCCTCATAATCCTTCCAGATATGCCGCTGCACCGTCTTGACGCAATCTTTGGCGTGCGTGCACAGCTGCCGGGTCGGACAGTTGACACAGATTTTGGGGTTGCTTTTGTATTCCCGGTATCCCTCCCGGTTTGTCGTGGCATAGTGCAGAGGCTGGTATTCCGGGCAGATGATGCAGTCATAGTATTCGTCATAAACATACTTCCACCACTTATGGCCGCCTTTCATGGTCATAGGGCGCTTGTAGGCTGTGGACAGTACGCGGGAATGCTCAAAAACCTTCTTGCAGATGTGGGGCGTCTTGTAGGCGGCATCGGCAACGACAGTCTCAATCTCGGGAAAGGACGCGGTCACCTTGTCATATACATCATCAAAAGCCACGC
>JAEWMM010000279.1 GCA_023457175.1 Bacillota bacterium
GGCGAGGAGCGCCCTCTCTTAAGTCGTTGGGAGAGGGGTTCCCCAAGGGGGGAACCGTCGAAAGGTTCCTCCCTTGGGCGGTCTTTTTGCCTACTTTTTCTGGCGGCAGAAAAAGTAGGCCCCCGCGGGTAGCGGTGCAACCTTCGGCAGTCATGCCGATTTGCCTCGCGACAGCGAGTAACCCACTTAGGGCAACCGCTATAAATAGCCGATGTTTTGTTGCGCTGGCGCGCAGGAACGGCCCCCACCCCCAGCCCCGCCGGGCAGGGGAACGGCGGAGCCGCAGCGGGCATACATGCCGCCCGCTGCGATCAGCGCAGTCGTTCGACCGCGAGCGCGCATATATGCGAGCGGTCAAAGCCCCAAACCCCCTGATGGGGCTTAAAGCATACGGTTCTTGGTGATTATGTGCGCCACGTGAAGGTGTTAGCGTCCCACGCTTACGTTTGTTGGGCGCGCATCCAGACTTGCTACTAGATTATGCGCGCCAACTAGGTTGTGCGGCCTCTTAGGGCACGGCGGCGCTTCCATCGTGCCACCGTGCGGGCTAGGTGCGGTTTCGCCGCCAAGCTTTAATTTAGCTCCCTTTAGCATAAAGAAAATTTTTAATACATCGACGGAAAAATAAAGTTCAACGCGACAACCAGCGCCACCATAACCAGCGAAAAGCCCAGCGCGCCCCAATCACGCGACGCATATTGCAGCTGTTTCATGCGGGTGCGCCCCTCGTCGCCGTGGTAGCAACGGCATTCCATTGCAAGCGCAAGCTCATCCGCACGCCGAAACGACGACACAAACAGCGGAATCAGAATCGGTATCAGCGCCTTGGCACGGTCGATCAGCCCGCCCGATTCCATATCCGCACCGCGCGCCTTCTGCGCCGACATGATCTTGTCGGTTTCTTCAATCAGCGTCGGGATAAAGCGCAGCGCAATGGTCATCATCATGGCCAGCTCGTGCACCGGCACCCGCATCCTTTTAAGCGGCGAGAGCAGCCGCTCAATCGCGTCGGTCAGCGCAATAGGCGACGTTGTATAGGTTAAAAGCGACGTACCCGCAATCAGGCAGATGATGCGCATGACCATCAGCACAGCCAGCAGCACGCCCTCGCGTGTTATCTTGATCACCCACAGCTCAAAAACCGGCGTGCCCTCGACAAAAACCATGTTGAGTACGGCAGTGAATAAAATGATCGGCACCACGGGCTTAAGGCTGTTTTTAACCAGCATCAGCGGAATGCCCGAAATCAGATAGCCCGCCAGCCCCACGGCGGCGCAGAGCAGCAGCCCCGCCATATTACTGGCAAGAAACAGCGCCGTAATATAGCACATGGTCATAATGATCTTCATGCGCGGGTCGAGCTGATGCAAAACCGAATTCCCCGGAAAATACTGGCCGATGGTAATGTCTTTAAGCATTTTTGCCACCCGCCCTTTCCAGCGCGCGCAAAAGCTCGCGGCGCGCAGCCTCAACGGTATAAACCCGCGTGCTTACGTCAAAGCCCTGCTTTTTAAGCGCCATAAATATTTTGGTGACCTGCGGCGCCGCAAGGCCCATCTCAACCAGCGCGTCGGTGCGGGAAAAAACCTCCTCCACCGTACCATAGGCAAACAGCTTTGAGTCATTGATCACCAACACCTTTTGGGCGTGGCGCGCCACATCCTCCATGCTGTGCGAGACCAGCAGCACCGTGCTGCCGGTCTTTTTGTGGTATTCCCTGATCTGGCCGAAAATCTGCTCCCGCCCCTTGGGGTCGAGCCCCGCGGTGGGCTCGTCCAAAATTAACACCTTCGGGCGCATGGCCAGCACGCCCGCAATCGCGACGCGGCGCTTCTGCCCGCCCGAAAGCTCAAACGGCGACTTTTGCATCACATCCGGGTCAAGCCCGACAAAACCGGCGGCCTCTCGAACACGGCTTTCGATCTCCGCTGCCGACAATCCCATATTCGAAGGGCCAAAGGCGATATCCTTGGCGACCGTCTCCTCAAAAAGCTGATATTCGGGGTATTGGAACACCAGCCCGACGAGAAAGCGAAATTCGCGGATCTTTTTCGGCTCGGCCCACATGTCCCGTCCAAAAATTGAGACGGTGCCCGACGTCGGGCGCAGCAGCCCGTTTAGATGCTGAATAAAGGTCGATTTGCCCGAGCCGGTATGCCCGATAACGCCGACAAAATCGCCCTCCTCAATTTCGAGCGAAAAATCATCCACTGCAACCTTTTCAAACGGCGTCCCGGGCGAGTAGACATAGCTGACGTGGTCGGTTTTTACCGCAATCATGCCTTCTCCCCCTTTGCCGCCGAAAGCAGCCGGGACAGCGCTTCGACACATTCCTCGTCGGTGATGATATCCTTGGGCAAATCAATACCGCTGCGGCGCAGTTCAAAGACGATCTCGGTCGCCTGCGGCACGTCAAGCCCGACCTTCTTTAGCAGCGCGACATGCGAAAACACCGCCTTGGGGGTATCGTCCAGCAGCACCTTGCCGTCGTCCATAACCACGACGCGCTGACAGGCAGCGGCCTCGTCCATATAATGCGTGATCAGAATAATCGTCACGCCAAACTCGCGGTTTAACCGCATGATCGTCTCCATAACCTCCTCGCGGCCGCGCGGGTCGAGCATGGCGGTCGGCTCGTCAAGGATGATAAGCTTTGGCATCATCGCGATGATGCCCGCAATGGCGATGCGCTGCTTCTGCCCGCCCGAAAGCTGGTGCGGCGCGTGCAGGCGGTAATCGTACATGCCGACTTCCTTGAGCGCCTCGTCGACCCGCTGGCGAATCTCGTCAGGGGGAATGCCGAGGGTTTCGAGTCCGAACGCCACATCCTCTTCGACAATCGTCGCAACAATCTGGTTATCGGGGTTTTGAAACACCATGCCCGCTGTGCGGCGCAGGTCTAAAAGCCTGTCCTCGTCGGCAGTGTTGATGCCGCCGACATAGCACACACCGCCCTGCGGCAGCAATATGGCGTTTAAATGCTTGGCAAAGGTCGACTTGCCCGAGCCGTTATGCCCAAGCACCGCTACCATTTCTCCGTGCCGCACCGAAAGGCTGACCCTGTCCAGCGCGGCCTCACGCTCGCCGGGGTAGGCAAAAACCAATTCCTGAGCGCTGATAATGTTTTCCATCGTTCTTCCTTCTTTGCTTATTGGTGCTCCCCGCCGGTCAGGGGCGGTGGAACCCGAAAGTGAATGGGGTGTTTCTGTATGAACATGCGATTGAGCCTTTTAACGGAATATTCGTATCAGGCCTGTCCGGCCCAGATGGCGGTAGAGCCCTGCGGCAGCACCAGCCCGTTGCCGGATACCGGCAGACCGATTTCCGAGGCGGTGCAGACCCCGCCG
>JAEWMM010000280.1 GCA_023457175.1 Bacillota bacterium
ATGTAATGATCTGATCAAGATAAGAATTAATAATTGCTTTGATGTCCTTCATAAATGCAATTCCCCTTTCTTTATTTCCATTGTACGTGAAATATGACGGCAGGTCAACACAAAAGGCAGTCAGATAAGCCAAAAAAACAATATCGTATTTAGGGATAATCAATAAATAAATTCTTGGTTTGCAGTGGAACATGCAAAAGAAATGAAGCTTTTCAGTCACGGTTTCGGGCAAGATGAACCGATCGAGTTGAAAAAGTTACTAAAATTCCGGTGTTTTTTTATAATGCATCTAACGCTTTTTCGTGGTACAATAGAAAAGAACGTGTCAAATTTAAGGTCAGTACATTGTAAAATATGAATATGCAGTGGGACCTCTCAAAAAGGAGCAACATTTATGACCATCCTTAATTTCATTGCCATGGGCGGTGGCGTAGCGCTTTTTCTATACGGAATGAGCGTTATGGGCAACGGGCTCGAAAAGATTTCAGGCGGCAGGATGGAAAAGGCGCTTGAAAAGCTCACCGGGAATATCCTGTCCAGTGTGGCGCTTGGCGCCATTGTCACCGGTGTTTTACAGAGCTCGTCGGCAACCACCGTTATCGTGGTGGGTTTGGTCAATGCCGGCATTATGCAGCTGCGACAGGCTGTGGGCATTATTATGGGCGCGAACATCGGCACGACGGTGACGGCGCAGTTCATCCGCCTCTCGGATATTCAGGGCGGCGGCATGGCGCTCCAATTTTTAAAGCCGGCTACGCTTGCTCCGCTGGCAGCGGTTATCGGCATTATCATGTATATGGCCTCCAAAAAGCCTAAGCGCCGCGAGGTCGGGCAGATGCTCGTCGGCTTTGGCATTTTATTCTCGGGCATGTTTGCAATGGAGGCGGCCGTTGCGCCGCTGCAACATTCCCCGTTGTTTATGAGCATACTGGCTGCCATGTCCAACCCCGTTCTCGGCGTGCTTGCGGGTGCGATTATCACGGCCATTATTCAGAGCTCCGCGGCGTCGATCGGTATGCTTCAGGCCATATCCGCCACCGGTGTGCTGCGGTTTTCGGCGGCTTTTCCGATCATCATGGGCCAGAATATCGGCACCTGCATCACCGCGCTCCTGTCGTCGATCGGCACCTCTAAAAACGCCAGACGCTCGGCGCTGATCCACCTGTACTTTAACGTCATCGGCACCCTTTCGTTTTTCCTCGAGGTGTACGGGCTCAAGGCGATTCTTGGTACGCCCGATTTCTGTAATCAGACGATCGGCCGCAGCGGTATCGCGAATTTCCACACGGTTTTTAACGTCTTGGTGACGGTTCTGCTGCTGCCCTTCTCGAATATGCTGGTGCGGCTGGCCTGTGCGAGCATTAAGGATCATGGCGAGGACGAGAAATTCAAGGTGCTTGAGCTGCTCGACGAGCGTCTGTTCAAATCTCCCTCAATTGCGTTGCAGCAATGCGACCATATGATCTCTAAAATGTCGGAATACGCCTACCAGAACTTTTTGGACAGCGCCGCGATTTTGAGCAGATTCGACGCCAAAACAGCCGAGCGGATCAACGAAAATGAAAATCTCATCGACAAAATGGAGGACAAGCTTGAGCAGTACCTGATTAAGCTTTCGTCCCAGCAGATATCGGACGAGGACAGCCGCACCATTTCGACGGCGCTGCACATGGTCAAGGACTACGAGCGCATCAGCGACTATTGCGTGAACCTGATGGAATGCGCCGAGGAAATGCAGTCGGCCAACGTCAACTTCTCGCAGCAGGCGCGCGGTGAGCTTCAGGTGCTGATCGACGCCGTTAATGAGATTCTCAGTACGGCCAATCAGGCGCAGATGTCGTCAAGCAGCACCATTGCCAAGCGGATAGAGCCGCTGGAGGAGACGATAGACGCCATTGTAGAGCATTTAAAGGACATGCATGTCGAGCGGCTGAAGATTGGCGAATGTAATATTCACAGCGGCATCGTTTTTCTGGAAATTCTTACAAACCTTGAGCGCATTGCAGACCACTGCTCGAATATCGGCCTGAGCATCATCGGCAATAAGGACGATCGCGCGCGGTATGAATCTCATGAATATATCAAGCGCGCGCATGAAGCGAGCGACCCGGACTATGTAGCGAATTACCAGAACTATATGAGCAAGTACTATAACGCCATTCAGTCCGACCGTAAATAGGCGGCCGGCGCGACAAGATGCGCTTTTAAAGTTGTATGAACGGTATTGACCACGGCATTTAAAAAGGTGATAACATGAACTATTCAAAACAGCGCGAGCTTATAATCGATGCACTGCGGCGCACCGATCAACACCCGACGGCGGAGACGGTTTACCGGACGCTTAAGGGCGAACATCCCCGCCTGAGTCTGGCGACGGTTTATCGCAATCTGAATCAGCTTTGTGAAACCGGCGCGATCAGGAAGCTGCATGTTGCAGATTCTCCCGACCGGTTTGACGGAAACATTGAACCGCATTACCATTTATGCTGCAAGGCCTGTAGGCAGATTCTCGATATCACTGTGCCAAAGGATGCTTGGCGCAGCTTGATTTCAAAAGACGAAATGCACTGCATAGACGGGTGTGACGTTCTTTTTTACGGCACCTGTGCCCGGTGCGCCGAAAAGGAGCGGGCCTGACCCGGCTGGCCGGACAATGAAAACCGCCTGTAAAGACCGGTTGGCTTAAAAGTCAACCGCACAATATCTACGCTAAACCGCATGCAGGCTGATGTTTGTATGCGGTTTGTCTCTTTTGGCATAATCTGTTATATTTTAATTGTATGTTTTTGGTGCGTTTTCACCTTTTTTTCACTTTTTTATGTTATACTAACCGCCAGACGGTTATTACATCGGATTTTGTACGCAACGGATCGCCCCTTAACGAGGCAACCGCCTGTGATGCACAAATTATGACAAAGATGTCTGCGCGACGAGATCGTTTTTCGGCGACACCCGACCTTTGGCCGCCCGCCGCGCTTAAAATATGATACAGGGGTGAACCGATGAAACTTTTGGCAGGACTGCTGTCGGCTTTATTGACGTCGGCCATGCTGGCGCAGCTTTGCGCCGCCGCCGGGCCGCCGACCGTCAATTCTCAAACCTATGTGGTTATGGACGTTAAAACCGGCCAGGTGCTTGCGGCCAAAGGCGCGCACACCCAGATGTACCCGGCCAGCATCACCAAGGTTATGACCTGCGCGCTGGCGCTCCAGAACGGTTCGCCGCAGGATATACATACGATGAGCTATGAGGCGACCCACTCGATCGGCTACGGCACCACCCATATTGCGCTCACCGAGGAGGAGCAGGTTTCGGTTGAGGCGCTGCTCAACGCCACAATGGTCGAGTCGGCGAACGATGCGGCCAACGGATTGGCGGAGTATACGGCGGGCAGCCTGGCGTCCTTTGCCGATATGATGAACCAAAAGGCGGCCGAGCTTGGCGCGGGTGATACCCATTTTACCAATGCGCACGGCCTGCATGACAAAAACCATTATACCAGCGCTTACGATATGGCGCTGATCACGCGCTGGGCATTGACGGTAGACGGCTTCAGGGCGTTGTTCGGCGCAGAGAGCTATACCATTCCGCCGACGAATAAGCAAAGTAAGTCGCGCACCTTCGGCACGCATCATCACATGCTGGTGGAGTCCAAATACTACTACGAGGGAACCGAGGGCGGCAAGCTGGGCTGGACGCCGGAGGCGCAGCATACGCTGGTCACGCTGGCAAAGCGCGGCGATATGGAACTGATCTGCGTCGTTATGAAGACCAGAACGCAGTACGAGAAATATATCGACGCCGCAAAGCTGCTCGATTATTGCTTTGATAATTTCTCCACCGCGGCCATGACGGTAAACCAGTATGAGAAAACGCCGATCGCCGTTTATGACGGAGAGGTGCAAACCGGCGAGGTGGTCATTTCTCCGCAGGAGATTGACATTATCCGCCCGCCTACGGTGGCTAAAATAGACATCACCCAAAAGCTGATCGCGCCCGAAAGCTATAAAGCCGGAGAGGCCATCGACCCGCGTATCAAGTTTTTTGATCCGGACGGCAATGAGCTGGCGGATGTGGCGCTGCAATGGTCGCTCAACGCGGTACAGGTGGAGGTCGCCGCAACGGCGGCGCCGTCAGACGATGCGTCCGCGCCGACCCCGCGCATGGGCGGCGGCTTCTGGGTGAAGGCGGTTGCCGCGGCGCTGGCGGCCTCGGTAGCGGTGGTGTTTGCCATACGCGCGCATAACTTGCGCATTTTAGAGCGAAAACGCATGCTTAAAGCGCGTAAAAAGCAGGAGTGGGAGCGGCAGCGCCAGGAAGCGCTCAGCACCGCGAACGCGGCGAGAGGCGCCTATGTGCAGAGA
>JAEWMM010000281.1 GCA_023457175.1 Bacillota bacterium
CGGAACGCTATGTTTTTTTGGTGTCCCCGGCGCGATTCGAACGCGCGGCCTTTCGCTTAGGAGGCGAACGCTCTATCCTGCTGAGCTACGGAGACAAAAACTATAGTTGATTATATAATGCGGGGACTGCCATTGTCAAGGAATCAAACAATGCGCAAGCCTTTTGAATGCCGCTCTTGGACGCAAGGGAGGAAATCAGTCTCTTTTTGCCTCAAAAATGTCTGAAACTCTTTTCCAAACGGGTAAAAGGTGTTATATTAGACAAGATAAACGTGTAGGATTCACGGAGGCAGAACATGAAAAGAGAAAAATCCTGCGGGGCATTGGTATATCGTTACGACAACGGGCGGCTGCTGTTGTTGCTGCTGCGTCATCGGCACGGCGGACACTGGTCCTTTCCTAAAGGGCATGTAGAGGGTGAAGAAACAGAGGTTCAAACAGCGCTGCGCGAGGTGCGGGAAGAAACCGGACTGCACGTCTCGCTTCAACAGGGCTTTCGGCACGCCGTAGAATATTATCCAAAGCCCGGCGTAAAAAAACAGGTCGTTTATTTCCTGGGCAAAGCGCTGCCTAATGAGCCGGCGGTGCGCCAGGAAATTGAAATCAGCGAGCTGAAATGGGTTGAGTGGGACGAGGCCTTTAGCTGCGTAACCTTTAAGAACGATAAAGACCTTTTAAATATGGCCAAGGCGCATTTAGAAGCGGCCGACTTGGTCTGCTGATACCGATATTGCGTTAAAAGGCGAACTGGATTGGCGCGGTTTTTGGTTCTTTACGGACGAGAAAAGCAGCGGGCCGGCGCCCAGTAACCGCCGAAAGCGCAGCGGCGGTAAAAACCGCCGCCAAAGAATATCTGTTTTTAATCGTCATACCGGTATAAGGCTCTGCCTTCTGCAAAATTGGCGCCGCAAAATACAATGTGCCCGCGTGTCAAACACAGGCAAAGGGAGGACGCGTTTGGGCGTCCTCCCTTTTGACCCGCACCGTTCTCAATGCATGATCTGCGAAACGCTGTCGAGAATAATTCCGGCATTTTTTACCGCTCTGCCCGCGGTACGCTTGAGCTTTCTGGTCTGGCGCTGCATGGTGGTGTCGTTGCTGCTCATCATGTAGGCAGCGGTGCCTGCGATGATGCCGACGGCGGCTGAGGTAATGGCGGATGTCATGTTTCTGTTCATTGCACATTCTCCTTGACTTTAAAATTGTGGGCGATACTAGCTTGCGCCAAATTGCCGCCGTTAGACGCGAAAGTTTCTCCCAAAACGATTCTATGTTATTGACAATTGAGCGCCCCTTATTAAAGCGCCGTTTGTGCAATATGCTTCCACGCTTATTTTCATACATTTTACAGTTGGTTTTGTTCTGCTTATAGCACAAATTTGAATTTCAAAAGACCTGTCCGATAGTTATTTTTTTACAAATACAAGCCTGCTGTCCGGCGTCTGCAAGCAATTTGCGCTGGCCGTTTATTTTGGATAATATAAATTTAACGAGAGAGTGATTTTGATGAACCGACCCCAACGAATTGCTGCAATTCACGATCTTTCAGGATTTGGGCGCTGCTCGCTCGCCGTCATCATTCCGGTGCTGTCGGCCATGGGCATGCAGGTGTGCCCTGTACCTACTGCGGTGCTTTCCACCCATACGGGCGGCATGGGCGAGGTGGCGCTGCGCGATCTGACCGATTATCTCTCTCCCGCGCTGACCCATTACAAAAAGCTGGGGTTGGATTTTGAGTGCGTCTACAGCGGCTTTTTAAATTCGCCCGAGCAAATTGACCACTGTCTCGAATATTTTAAAAGCTATCCGAACGCGCTGGCGGTGGTCGATCCGGTCATGGGGGACCACGGCAAGGCCTACCGCACCGTAACCGCCCCAATGCAGCAGCGCATGCATGAGCTGGCCGCGGTGGCCGACGTCATTACGCCGAATCTGACCGAAGCGTGCATGCTGCTGGGAGAAAGCTACCAAAACGCACCCCTGACCCGCGCCGAAGCCAAAAGCAAGCTGGTGCGTCTTTCAAAGCTGGGGCCCGACCGTGTGATCATAACCGGCGTAGGGCTGGCCTCGGGCGAGGCGATGACCAACATCGGCTACGACCGTGCACGAGGCACCTTCTGGTACATCGCCTGCGACTATGTTCCCGCTTCCTACCCCGGCACCGGAGATCTTTTTGCCGCCGTGCTCACCGGCGCGTTGCTGCAAAACGACAGCCTGCCAATGGCGATGGCGCGCGCCACCCATTTTGCGCAGGCCGCCATTAAAACCACCTATGGCTACGGCACCGATCCGCGCTTTGGGGTCATGCTTGAGCCGCTGCTCGGCCAGCTGGCCGGCCACGAGGTCTATTCCGATTATCAAACGTTATAAGGGCGTGCCGCCTTCTCAAGGGGTACGCGCCCAAAGAGAAGGGAGCCGTTATGAACCGTTCTTCAAACACGATCTACCGCATCGCGGCGATAGGCGTACTGACCGCTATGGTTTTTGCCGCAAATTTTCTGTCCATCCCCATCGGGGATATTACCCGAATTCACTTCGGCAATGTTTTTTGCGTGCTTTCGGGGCTGCTGCTCGGCCCCATCTCCGGCGGGCTTTGCGCCGGGTTGGGCGGTTTTTTCTACGACCTCTTTAATCCGCTTTACGCCGCAGAGGCGCCTATTACCTTCCTGATTAAATTTGTCCTGGGTGCTTTAGTAGGCGTTATTGCGCACAGCGGCAAAAGCTTTGGGCAGAACCGCGTCAAAAACATTGTTGGCGCTGTGGTCGGCAGCTTGGGCTATGTCGTCGTCTATCTTTTAAAGAACTTTATCTACGAGTATTATCTGCTGCGCAATCCGCTTGAAACGGTGACGACCAAATTAGCCATCAAGGGCGCGTCGTCATTGGTTAACGGCATGACCGCCGTCATTGTCGCGCTGATTCTGCTTCCGGTTTTTACAAGGGCCATGCAAACCTCCGGCATTTATCAAAAGCTTTTCCCGGCCGGGCCGGAAAGCGCGCCTCAAAAGCACTAATACGCAAGCTGTAACGCATAAAACACAGGCTGAGGGATTCCGGAATCCCCTCAGCCTGTGTTTTTAATTTACGGATTATCTGAGGTGGAACCCCCAACGTATCTTTACGATATAAAAAGCGCAAGGAGCAAAAATAGTCCGGTGACCTGTGTTTTTGCGTGAAAAATCCCGCAAGGAGTTCTCTCGATGCGCGCTGGGCGTCATTTGTTTTGTCGCAAATTACTAAAGCGTCATTGCTTTATTGACAGTTCGTGCTATACACAAAGACTTGTGGTCGAGCGCCTTAACATATGGTTATTCCTGTTTTGGCGGGCGCAACAATCAAAACCACCAGTTGAACTGGTGGTTTGCAGCAGCCCTGAAAGGGCATATTACCGGCACGCCTCTTAAGAGGCCCTGAAAATTCCCCTAAACGCAGCACATGCACTGCGACCGCTAAAGCAGTGAACTTCGTAAGCCTTTTGTTTACAATAAGCCAAGCTATTGTCATTCGCTTCGCTCAATGCTTAAAGCTAAAGCATACGGGGGTCCTCCACCGGCAGAGCCGGTGGTTTCCAGTACAATAAAAGGGTGCCCGCAGACCTGTTTGATCTGCGGGCGCCCAAGCTTGGTGTTGTTTTTCCACTTACGGCGTATAGCTTGCCGTGGAATCCAAATAGAAATGCGTGGCATCCGGGGCGGCATGCGCTACGACCGTGAATTCGTCCACCGTTATGCCGCTGCCCAGCGCCACCGGGGTTGAAATGGCCGTCGTATGGTCGCATGGGCCTATGCTGCCATCGGCGCCATTGCTCAGACGGTAAGAGACGGTATAGCTGTCGGCGCCGACAGCTTCAAACTGGAACCGGGCCTTTTCGCCCGAGTTCAGATCTACCACCTCAAGTCCTGTTGCGGCATCAAGCTGCATCACCGACAGCACCGGCGAGACCGTTGCGTTTGAATCGGCCTGTAAAGCGCTGGCCGCCTTTGCCGTCACACTGAATTTTACCTGTGTTCCCGCTGCCGGTATCGCAAATCCGGCTTGCGTACCGCCTGCTGCAACGGTTTTGTAGACAGGCTCCGACCAGCTTGAACCGCCGTCCTGCGATGTTTGCACCGCAAGGACATGGGCATTCGCACTGTTCGTGGTGCTGAAATGGAGCGTTAATCCGTCCTGATCCCCGCCGAAGAACGGGCTGATGGGTTCAGACAGACTGATCACCGTAGCCTCAGCCGCCGAAACGGTCTGGCTGTCTGCATAGAACATGCCGTCGCCCAATGTTTTAACGCTAAAGTTAAACCGGTCGCCCGCAACGGTTGTCAGCCCCGTTGCCGTTAAGCTGGCGGCGGTTACACCGGGTATTGCCACGCCGTTTTGCGTTGCCGAAACCACGGCATAGTCACGGCCGGATACGGTATCAAAAGCAACGGTTACCGAGCCCGGCGCCCCAGAGGCTATTCTGGGATTTTGCGGCACGTCACGCCGCCCCACTGTGCGGGAAGCGGTTGATGTCTGACCGCCCTGCGGCACCGCGGAGGCGACATAGGCTTTGCCGTCCTCAATTTCATCGGGTTTTTCGAACAGATAGGTGTATGTATCGCCGCTGACGCTGTGGCTCAGTGCATCAAGCGGGGTGCCGTCATAACGCAGCGTCACGCCGTAGTCGCTGATGTCCGAAACGCCCGTAAAGGTCACCGCCAGTTCGCCTGCCACACTTGAAATAGCGAGATTATGCACCGTGGAAGCCGCCGGAACAGCAGGTGCGGCATACCATCCGATTAGGCCAAATGACCATTCGGAAGGCACCTCGTAACTCTCGGTAACGTTACTGGATCCAAGCGTCAGCAGGCCGTCGCCCATCGCGCGCACCGTGACGATATTCGTTTTACCGGCTTCCGGATTTTCAAACGCGCCGCTGTTGATTCCGGGGTCGAGTGTCAGCGTCTCGATGGTTCTATCGTCGACCGACAACACCGCCTCGTGTGTGCCGGCCACCGCATTGGCTGCCGCGATGAATGAAAACGAGAGCTTATTGCCGTCAGGGGTCAGCTGCAAATTGGTGGGTTGGCCCAGCACCGTTCTGGTGCAAACCCCGGAATAATTCGACGCGGTATAGTGTGCAGAGCCGCTGTCGGCGCGCACCTTAAAGCTGATAGTAGCGCCCGCCTGCCCGATGGGTGTGTCGGTATCGGGAATAGTGTAGTAATTGGTATTGACCGAGCGCGTCTGCTCGGTGATATCCGAGTCGTCCGTGCCGTCGGTCACCCAATAAACCACGGTATAACCGCTCGCGTTGTTGACCCGGTCGAAGGTCAGCGTCACGCTGTTGGCCTCCGCCGCTGTCATCGTCAGGTTTCGGGGCGTTGCCAGCGTCCCGAAGACCGTCCTTGCATGCGAGCCGCCGTTGGCCGCCATTTCGGTTTCTCCGATGGCCCAGTTCTGCTCATTCGGCTCACTATAACGGCCCTCTACCGTCACATTGCGCGGCTTTCGCTCATAAGAGACCTCGTTGCTGCGAACCGTCAGATTATAAACCAGACCGCCGCCTCGTATATGGGTGGGGGCGTTGGCAAGCACCGTATCTACCGAGCTGCCATTTGACAGTATCAGGTTGGCGGCGTCGTTTGTTGTCACCTGCTCAAGCGCG
>JAEWMM010000282.1 GCA_023457175.1 Bacillota bacterium
ATACCGTGCTGGCCCGTGACATCATATTGAACACCCCTATTATTACAGCGGCGATGGATACCGTCACCACCTCGCCAATGGCGATTGCCATTGCGCGCGAGGGCGGCATCGGCGTCATCCACAAGAACATGTCGATTGAGGAACAGGTCGGCGAGGTAGACAAGGTCAAGCGCTCTGAAAACGGCGTTATCGTCAACCCCTTCTACCTCTCGCCCGATCATTATGTCACCGACGCCGACCGGCTTATGGGCCGCTACCGCATCTCCGGCGTACCGATCTGCGACGAAAATATGCGGCTGGTCGGTATCATCACCAACCGCGATCTACGCTTCTTAAAGGATTTTGACGTGCCCATCAAGAACGTCATGACCAAGGACGGACTGATCACCGCCCCAGTGGGCACAACGCTCGAGCAGGCGCAGTCGATTTTGTCCAAATATAAAATCGAAAAGCTACCGATTGTCGATAACGACTATAAGCTCAAGGGTCTTATCACAATTAAGGATATCGAAAAGGCCGTGCGTTACCCCAACTCGGCGCGCGACAAGAGCGGACGCCTGCTCTGCGCCGCGGCTATCGGCGTCACCTCCAATGTGCTTGAGCGCGCCGAGGCGCTTATTAACGCGCAGGTGGACGTGCTGGTGCTCGATTCGGCCCATGGCCACAGCCAAAATATCATTGAGTGCGTTAAAAAGGTGCGCGACGCCTTCCCCGATGTCGCCATTGTTGCCGGCAACATCGCCACCGCCGAAGGCGCCGAGGCGCTTATCGACGCGGGCGCCGACTGCATCAAGATCGGTATCGGCCCCGGCTCAATCTGCACCACCCGTGTGGTCGCCGGTTGCGGCGTGCCGCAGATTTCGGCCATCTATAACGCCTGCTGCGCCGCTGCCAAGCGGGGAATTCCCGCCATTGCCGACGGTGGCATCAAATACTCCGGCGATATCGTCAAGGCGCTGGCGGCTGGTGCCAACGTCGTCATGCTTGGCAGTCTGCTGGCCGGCTGCGCCGAATCGCCCGGCGAGACCGAAATCTATCAGGGCCGCAACTTTAAGGTCTATCGCGGCATGGGTTCACTGGCCGCGATGGAAAAAGGCTCGAAGGATCGCTATTTCCAAGAGGATGCGCGCAAGCTCGTACCTGAGGGCGTCGAGGGGCGCGTGCCGTATAAGGGCCCGCTGTCCGACACGGTTTACCAGCTCATCGGCGGTGTGCGCTCCGGCATGGGCTACACCGGCTGCCAGACCATCTCCGAGCTGCATGAGAAAGCGCAGTTTGTGCGCATCACCGGCGCCGGCCTCAAAGAAAGCCACCCGCACGACATCTATATCACCAAAGAAGCCCCCAACTACTCGGTGGGCGTATAAGCCAAGGGCCCCGGGAATCTGCTGTTTACAGATTCCCGGGGCTTGTTTTTACCAATTCAGAAAACCGGCCGACAAAAAGTCCTTGTTTTATACTTTTTTATTTTACGCCTGTGCAATTACCATCATGCGGTCAAATTTATCCGCCTTTTCCTGTGCGGCCGCCAACGCAGCCTGCAGCTTTTGGCGCTCGGCTTTTTCGGCCTCGTACAGCGCCTTGTAGTCGGGCTGCGCGCTCACAGCCAGTCCGTTGAGCCCCGCCGCCGCAATAACCGACGGATAATCGCGGTAACAATAGTTGCGGTCGCACGGGCCGGTGACGCCGGCGCAGGTACCCTTGTCGCCAATATACTGCCACATGCCATAGTCACTGCGACCCAGCTGGCTTTGCATCAGGCTCTCGCTGCCGCGATAGTCGGCAATCCACAGGTCATAGGGCGTCAGTCGCGCGCGGTCTAGATACTGGATTGCAAAAGCGGTGTAGGTATACCATACCGCATAATAGCCCAACCGCTTAACCTCATCCAGAAACGCGACGACGGTGTCGGTCAGGCCGCTTTTACCCTGCTGGGTTAAGCAGGGCAGCGCGGTCTCTTCAACGTCAAAGGCGATCGGCAAATTGATCATGCCGGGATAGCGTTTGGCAATCTCAACACATTCTGCCGCCGTGATTTTTGCGGCTGCGGGCGTTTTAGTGTAGGTGTAGACGTACAGCCCCACGTCCAGTCCGGCAGCGCGCGCACCCCGGATGCTGCTGGTAAGGCTTGGGTCCACCGCGTTGTTTGCGGCGATCTGCCCCTCATACCCGGCCCAGCCGACGCGGATCATGACGCCCGTTATACCAGACGCCTTGGCGGCGTGCCAATTGATGGCGCCGCGCCGCACATTGTGTTCAGATATATCAATTATTTCAAGCATGGTGAATCCCCCGTGCGTTCAATGTCAGGCATTGTGCTGTCCAGCAGCTGATCAAGCTGCATTTTAGCGTATGCCGCCATTGTATCAAAGGTGCGCTGCACAAGGCGCTCGATCATCGGTCGCGTTATAATAACGCGCAGCGGCGCGGGCAGAACGCCATGCAGTGTGTCGCAGACCCACTTAAACTTGGTGCTTCCCCTGAATCTGTCGCCATATACCCGCTCGGCCTCGGTAATCATATAAGCGATAACGCTTTGCAGTCTGGCGCTGGTGCGATAATACGCGAGCCCGAGCCCCAGCAGCAAGAGCAGTAACCATTTTACCGCTGCAACCAGATTAGTGGCCTCAAAAAAAATACTGTTCACTTTTCCCCCTCCTCCGTTTTGTTTTTAAGAATTTCTAATGCTCTGGTAACAGCTGCGGGAATCGGAACCCCCATCAGCCCAAGGTTCTCAAGAATGCTCACCGTCTCGTTTGTGACAAGGGCGACGACGACGGCATCTCTGATATAATTCGCGCCGATCAGCAGATCTAATTGACAGGCAATGTAAACCAGCATCAGCATGCCGCCCTTCCTGAACAATCCCTGAAGCCCTGCCGCAGAAGACAACGCGCCGCCCTCGGTTTTATTGCTTTTGCCAAACACCGCCGCGACGGTGATTCCGCTGATGTAGTCGGCCGCCATAAAGCCGGTGAGGGTTTGCAGCGCGGCATCCCACCCGCCAAGCAATGCGGCCAGAGCGGCCCCCGACATACCCACAGCGGCGCTGACCGCCATTTTTGCCTTATCCATACTTTACCCTTTCATTCTCGACTCTGCGCGGCGTTGTTTTGTGGTGACGGAAGCGTCTTTATTCAACCCACACACC
>JAEWMM010000283.1 GCA_023457175.1 Bacillota bacterium
CGGTTGAGGTTGGTGCCCGGACGCACGTCGAGCGCAATGGTGATGATGCCGTCGTCGGTCTCAGGCAGCAGCTCCATGCCGATAAGGGGTACCAGCGCTACCGAGCCGGCCAAAAGCACCACCGCAATCAGCACGACCATTTTTTTATGGCGGAAGGTCTTAGGCAAAAAGACGGCGTAAGCGGTCGAGAGCTTATCCATCAGCCGCGCCATGACGTTCTGGTCCTTCTCAACGGGCTTCAAGCGGTAGAACACCAGCGGAACGACGGTAAGCGACGCAATCAGCGAGGCGATAAGCGAGAACACAATGGTAAAGCACAGCTGGCCGAACAATTGTCCCGACAAGCCCTTGACAAACGCAATGGGCAGAAACACGACGACCGTTGTGACGGTTGAAGCGATAATAGAGCTTGCAACGACCCGGGTGCCCTCTATGGCGGCCTCGTGATAGGACTGGGTTCCGCACTTGATTCTGAAGCAGCTTTCGATGACGACGATAGAGTTATCCACCATCATGCCGACGCCGATAACCAGACCGCCCAGCGACAGCATATTAAAGGAGAAGCCCATGGCGCTCATGGCCAGCATGGTGACCAGCAGCGAAAGGGGTATCGAAGAGCCGACAATCAGCGAGGCGCGCCAGTCACCCAAAAAGATGAACAGCACCACCATGGCAAGCACAACGCCGAGCAGCAACGTCTCAACGACGGCGATAATGGAGGAGACGATGCGCTCGCTGACGTCGTCGATCACCTCAATTTTAATGCCCCTGTTCGAGCGGTTGATTTCCTCAACAACCTTCTTGACCGAGTTGGCCATTGAGACGGTCGAGGCGCTTTGGCGCTTTGAGATACTCAGCGTCACGTTTTCAAGGCCGTTGTAGTAGCTCAGAGACTCCTGATCTTTTTTGGCCTGATAGACGTTGGCGACATCCGAAAGATGGATGATGTCGCCGCTCTGGAGCGTTATCGGCAGATGACGCAGCGCCTCGGCGGTGTTATAGCTGACGCCGCCGCGCAGTATCAAATCCAGATTGCCCTGCCCGATGCTGCCGGCGGGCAGAGAAAAATCCGCAGCGCCCACAATATTGGCCAGCCCGCCCATTGTCAGGCCGTACTGCGCCAGCTTTTCGCGCTTAAGCTCAATTTTAATGTAATCCTCGGCGCCGCCCGAAATTTCAACCGAGGCAACGCCGCTGAGCTTTTCAATCTCAGGCTGAATTTCTTCCTCAACATAATATTTGAGGTCGACGTCGCCGGTGGCTACCGCCGAAAGCGTAATGACCGGCATCATATCCATGTTCATCTCGAACACAATCGGGTCCTGCGCATCGTCGGGCAGCATATTGCGGTACATGTCGATATTGTTTTTCAAGTCGGAATGCGCTTCATCCATGTTTGTGCCGTATTCCAGCTCCAACAAAACGGCTGAAGCATTTTCCATTGATATCGATTCAATATTTTTGATGCCGCTCAAGGTGGCGGAGGCGTCTTCGATATGAGAAGTCACCTGATTTTCAACATCCTGAGGAGATGCGCCGGGGTAGATGGTATAAATGATCAGCATTGGCATCTCAATGTCGGGCATCAGCTCCAGCGGGGTGGAGAAAATGGTGCTTGAACCAAAAATAAGCAGCGCCAGCACAATGATGACGACCGAAACCGGACGTTTTAGAGCTAATTTTGTTAAACCGGTCACCTGTTAAACCTCCTCGCTGACTTCAACCGCTGCGCCGTCAGTCAGATTTGGATTCCAGGTGGTGATAATCCGCGCGGTATCGTCGAGCCCGGAAACAATTTCGGCACTGTCACCGGAGATGATGCCGACAACGACCGGCGTCTTGACTGCGACATTGTCGGACACGGTATAAACATAGCCCGCGCCGTTGTCGTAATAGATGGCCGACAGCGGAATAATGAGGCTGTTTTGCGCTTTGGCCGTAATGGCGGTCAGCTTAACCGAAACGCCCGAAAGCATATTCGCTCCCTCAAGCAGGCGGGCCTTGACGGGGAACAGGCCGCTGCCGGCATCAATCATGGTGCCGATCTCGGTGATGGCGGCCGCATAGCGCTGCTGCCCGTATTCCACCATCACCTCGTCGCCGATGCTCATTGCCGCGGCAATATCGGAGGCAACCGAGAAGTTGACGACCAGAACGTCTTTGTTCGAAACCACATAGCCCGCGCCCGCCGCAGGCGAATATTGCCCGTTGACGGTGACATTTTTCTTCTCGATAATACCGCTGATCGGCGCGTAGATCTTAAGGTTATCCATCGCCTGCTGCGCCGACTCATAAGACAGCTTGGCCTGCTGGCGTTTAAGGTCGAAGGTTTCGTTATTCTCGCCGACAGCAATGCCTTTGTAGATATCATAGGACTTGAGGGCCGTCTCGTAGTTGTCATAGGCAATTTCAAATGCCGTATAATACTCATTGTAAAGGGTACGGTGGCCGTATTGCTCAAGCTCGTTATAATAGGCCTTCTCCGCATTTACGAACGCCTCATAAGTTTCGGGCGTCTGCTCCCTGTCATAAGCGTCCCCAGCTTCCTTCCACGCTTTATAAACCCTCTTATAGCGGGCCATGCTGAAATCAGGCTCGTCGAGCGCCTTTTCCAAATTGACACGCGCCGATTCATAAGCGTTTTGCGCCGCTGAAATTTTAGATTGGTACTCCAACTCGGTCAGCTCGTTGCCCGAGCCGGTTTCGGCCGAATCGATGCCCTTGAGCGCCAGCTCGTAGGCAATTTTGGACTGCTCAAGCATAATCTGATTGTCGGTAGGGTCAAGCTCGTACAGAAGCTGCCCTTCCTTGACCGTGTCACCGACCTCAAAATAGGTTTTGAGCACCGTGCCGGAGGCCTTGCCGAACACCGAGACCGAGTCGTCGGGCATAACCCGGCCGGTAAAATCTGCTTTTTGTGAAATGTTGTCGCGAATAGGGGCCTGTGTATGTATGCGTATTGCCGAGGCTTCGCTGACCGCAACCGTGTTGCCGCCGCAGCCGACCGTGCCCAATATCACCATTGAGGCGCAAACGGTGGCGGCCACTCTTTTAGATAACAATTTTTTCACTTTTCATACCTCCGAAAAATGGATCGAACAATACCTGTAGCCAGTATAAAACGAGGATATGGATAAAGCTTGAACAACATTAAAAAAATATACACTTTTTTCGTAAACTATGAGCAATCGGTGAAATAAATCTTAAATGCGCCGTCTGGCGGCCATGCGCAAATTAAAATATCTTTGCTATTTTTAATAATCTTAAGCTTTTATCCAACACCATGTTGTGATACAATGTGTTATATTATGAAACAATTATTTTAAATAGTCAATCATCAATTCACGACATAGTGTCGGGTGGTCGATGAACGGAGAAACCGGCATGAAGAAACGGTCGGAGCAAACGCTGCTGACAAAAGAAAAGCTGATCAACGCCTTTTGGGCACTGTATGAGCAAAAGCCCTACGAGCAGATAACGGTTCGCGAAATTTCTGAGCTGGCGGGCTATAACCGCAGCACCTTCTACACCTATTTTAAAGATGTATATGATGTGCTTGAGCAGACCGAGGACGAAATCTATTGGCTGCTCGAAGAAGAATTTGACCGCAGTCTGCATATTCACAGCCGCGAGCAGATAGCGGAATCGGTACGGTTTATCGGCGAATTTCTTAAAAAGAACCATAAGCGCCTCATACTGCTGCTGGGAGAAAACGGCGATGTAAAATTTACGCACCGCATCATGCAGCGGATGCGGGAACAGATGCGGCTCCACCTGCGCGAGGTGACCAACAGGGACGACGCGGCTTTTGAATATATGGTGGAATATATTATGAACGCCCATGTGGGGTTAACGCTGCGGTGGTTTCAAAACGGCTGTGATATTCCGTTTGAACAGATGACGGCGCTGATCTTCCGCCTTACAACCGGCGGGCTGATAGCGGCGCTGACCGGCAGCGACGCCGCGTTGGAACAGGCCGCCGAACTTTTTAAAGTGGGCGGGGCGGGCGACAAGCGGGGCATACCTGATAAATGATAAAAGGAGACGGCGTAATGAAATATTTGATTATCGGAACCGGAGGTACCGGCGGCGCAGTCGGCGGCTTCCTTGCCGATGCAGGCTTTGACGTGACCTTTATTGCGCGCGGCGCGCACCTCGAAGCGATGAAAACAAAGGGTCTGGTTGTGAAGTCGGGCATCAAGGGTGAGCTTTGTATCGAAAGCCCCAAAGCCTGCACTGCTGAGGATTATCACGACACCCCCGACGTAGCCTTTGTCTGCGTCAAGGGCTATTCGCTTGACGATGCCGCGGCGCTGCTGGACCGCTGCGCCGGTGAAAAAACCGTCGTCATTCCGATCCTCAACATTTTCGGTACCGGCGAAGCGCTGCAGCAGCGCCTGCCCGGGCGTCGCGTGCTTGACGGCTGTATCTACATTACGACCTACGTGTCGGCGCCCGGCGAGATTACTCAGGGCGGCAAGCTGTTTAAAATCGTCTTCGGCGAGCGGGACGGTCATATCGACCCCACGCTTGAGCAGATTGCCAGTGAGCTTGAAGCCAGCGGCATACGCGCCGACCTGACGTCGGATATCCGCCGCAAATGCTTTGAGAAATATGCGCTTATCAGCGCGATGGCCACCGCGGGCGCTTATTTTAACGCGCCGACCGGCGTTATTTCTTCCACACCCGAAATGCGCGAGATGTTCGCAAACCTGTCAAAGGAGATCGACGCGCTTGCCCGCGCGATGGGCATTCCCTTTGAAGTGGATATTGTGGCCAAGAACCTGCATCAGATGGAGACGGCGCCCCCGGACACAACGGCTTCACTGCAAAAGGATCTGAAAAAGGGCGGGAACAGCGAAATCGACGGCCTGATATTTGAACCGGTGCGTTTGGGCAGACGATATCACGTCAAAACGCCGACCTTTTTAATGGCTGCGCAAAAATTTGGGTTTCAAGGATGATATTGCAAGACATTGACACTGCATTGACAAGTATATCGTGCGATGATATATTTGACTTAAAGGTATATCGTGTTGTGATATACTAATGCCGATTGCAGGAGGGACTATTCATGGACGAGAGCACACAAAAATTAATTTCAGACTATCTGCCCATGAGCGAGCAGAGCTTTTTACTGCTTCTGTGCCTCACTGAGCCCCGTCACGGCTACGGCATCATGCAAATGGTGCTTGAGCAGTCTCATGGCAGGGTCAGCCTCGGTCCTTCTACCGTATATACAATTTTGTATAAGATGGAACAGGACGGACTGATTGAGGTGGTCAAAGAAGTGGATAGACGTAAGGTTTATGCCATTACATACGCCGGACGGCAGGTGCTGCTGGCCGAAGCTGAGCGGGTCGCACAGCTTTCGCGATATGCCCAGCAGGTTTTAACGCAAAGCGGCATGGTTGTGCCTGCGTTGCAGTAACACTTTTATAAGGTGAAGGAGAGTAATATGATGGGGATTCTTATAACGCTTTCCCGGTATATGCCGCTTACCTGGCTGCTCATTTCGGTCATACTCGGCGCCATTGAGGGCGCGACGATTGATCTGGTTGCCATCTGGTTTGCGCTGGGCGCATTCGTTACCATTATTCCGGCCGCCATGGGGCTGCCGTTTTGGATGCAGTTAATTGTGTTTTTGGCGGTGAGCCTTATCACGCTGGCCTTTACAAGACCGGTCGCGGTCAAAGTGCTCAGGGTCAAAAAGATCAGCACCAACGCCGACCGCATCATTGGCATGATCGGGGTGGTCACCCAGCCCATCGACAATATTGCAGGCGAGGGCCGCGTGCTGGTTAACGGGCTGGAATGGTCCGCGCGCTCGGATGACGGCGCGCCGATTGACCAAAAAGAAAGCGTGCTGATTAAATCGATTGAGGGCGTTAAGGTTATTGTCGAGCGGGTTGTTTAGCTTAAAGGAGAAAAAAATGGTTGCCACAAATCTGTTGCTGATTTTGCTGCTCTGCGGCGCGTTTTTTGCGATAGCCGTCGGCTTTATTCTGGCGCTTGTGCTGGGCGGACGGAAAAAGTGAGGCTGTCGCGGTTCGGTCGACCATCCGGCTGTGTCGGTACCTTGGTATATTAAATCATACTGCCTGCCGTACAGGGGTAAAGCGCATTTGGTTTTCTGCGGTTATGCCGCTGGTACTTGCTGTATAATGGCATAACGGCATGCAGCCGGGGATATATTCCGCTGCACGGTTTGGGTAATTTAACGTTGTACAACGTACGATTTTACTATTGGTTTATAAATGCAGCACATAATAGAGCGATAAGCAATACACAATAAACTATAAAGTGGAGGGAATTTTTATGCCGCCTATCATTGGAACCATTATGCTGTTGATCATTATTCTTGTGGCGCTCTATACGGTCGCCAACTGCGTGCGCATTGTGCCGCAGGCCACCGTATATGTCATTGAACGCCTTGGCGCGTACCATATGACATGGGAAACCGGTCTGCATGTCAAGGTGCCTTTTTTTGACCGTGTCGCTAAAAAGGTTTCGATCAAGGAGCAGGTCCTCGATTTTAAGCCGCAGCCCGGTATCACCAAAGATAACGTCACCAAGCAGACTGACACCGTCGTGTTCTTTCAGATTACCGACGCCAAGCTTTATGCCTACGGTGTAGAGCGCCCGCTCTCGGCAATTGAAAATCTCACTGCAACGACGCTGCGAAACATCATCGGCGATATGGAGCTTGACCATACGCTGACTTCGCGCGATGTCATCAATACCCGTATTACCGCCATTCTTGATACCGCTACCGACAAGTGGGGCATCAAGGTCAACCGTGTCGAGCTTAAAAACATCATCCCGCCCAAGGAGATTCAGGACGCGATGGAAAAGCAGATGAAGGCCGAGCGCGAAAAGCGCGAGAGCATCCTGCGTGCCGAGGGTGAAAAGGCGGGCAAGATTCTCGTGGCCGAAGGCGACAAGGAGTCCCAGATTCTGCGCGCTCAGGCCGAGAAGGAATCCGCCATTCTGCACGCCGACGCCGTCCGCGAACAGAAGATCCGCGAGGCGCAGGGCGAGGCCGAGGCCGTGCTGATGGTGCAAAAGGCGCTGGCCGATTCTATTAAGCTCCTTAACGAAGCGTCGCCCAACGACAAGGTCATTGCAATCAAGAGCCTTGAGGCGTTTGCCAAGGCTGCCGACGGTAGAGCCACCAAGATTATTATTCCGTCCGAGATTCAGTCGCTGGCCGGTATGGTAACCTCGTTGAAGGAAATAACCACCGAACCCAAGGAATAAACGCCGGACAAAAAGCAGCCGCCCGAAAGCCGAGGCTTCCGGGCGGCTTTTTGCGCTTACAGAGCCGTGTGGTCAAACAACTGAAAAACAGGATAGTCTTGCGCCTCGCCCCGTTGTCGTCCTTGCGAGACACAAAATATCCCCGCCAATCCCATTACCATTCCCAAGTTGCTTCACTATAAAAAAGCAGCGTATGGTCCGATTAACCAACGCACATAATATATTAATTCATAATGTCAAATTTATGTCGAATTTACGTTTCGTTTGTTGCTTTTTTTAGAATCATCGGCTATACTGTAGCTTGTATATCAGCCAAATATGTTACGGAGGTTCTCAATGGAAACTTTTCTCGAAAAGCGTTTCAAGCTCTCAGCGAATAAAACCAGCGTCAAAACCGAAATACTGGCTGGATTGACCACCTTTATGGCGATGGCCTATATTCTGGCCAGTAATCCTAAAACCCTTGCGGATCCTGCTTATATCATCGGTGACGCGGCGTTGGCGGCGCGCCTTGAAAACGGCGTGTTTATCGCCACCTGCCTGGGCGCCTTTGTCGGCACCATGCTGATGGCGCTGCTGGCTAACCTGCCCTTTGCTTTGGCGCCGGGCCTTGGTCTTAACGCAACCTTTGCCTACACCGTTATGCTGGAGATGGGCTATACCTATGCCGAGGGCTTAGCCATTGTGTTCATCTCGGGTGTGCTGTTCTTTGTTATTTCGCTTTTTGGCCTGCGAGAGGTGATTGTGCGCGCGCTGCCGCACAACCTTAAGGTGGCTATTTCGGTCGGTATAGGGCTTTTTATCGCTTTTATCGGTCTTGTCAACGGTGGCGTCATCATCAACAATGACGCCACGCTCGTGGGCATTGTGAATTTTTCCGATTTCGCGCCGGGAGCAGGCGCGCGCTATGCGCTGGTGACCATCATCGGCCTTGCGATTATCGCTTTCTGCAACAGCAAGCGCATCAAGGGCGGCATGGTCATCGCCATTCTGGGCGCAACGCTGGCCGGCATTCCGCTTGGCGTGACGGTTATCCCTGAGACGCTTTCGGTGAACCATGGCGCAATGTTTGCTGATTATGCTCAGTTTTCGCTGGGCGCTATGATCACCGGCTTTGGCACCATGTTTGCGGGCAAAAGCGTACTGGCGGTGTTGTCTAAAATCTTTATTGTGGTCATTTCCATTTCGCTGATTGATATGTTCGATACCATCGGCACGCTTGTGGGCACGGCGCAGGGCACCGGTATGCTCGATGAAAAGGGCGAGGTCAAAAATATGCGCCAGGCGTTGCTTTCCGACTCTATTGCCACCATGACGGGTGCATTTTTCGGCACCTCCACCGTTACCACCTTTGTTGAATCCGGCTCCGGCGTGGCCGAGGGCGGGCGCACCGGTCTGGCGTCGGTGGTCACCGCACTGATGTTTTTGCTCTCGCTCTTGCTGGCGCCGTTTATCGGTATTATTCCGCTGGCGGCAGCAGCCCCTGCGCTGATCTATGTCGGCGTGCTGATGATCGGTTCGGCGCTCAAAAGCCTCGATTTCAGCGACCCGACCGAAGCGATTCCCGCCTTTTTAACCATGGTGATGATGCCGCTGACCTACGGCATTTCCAACGGTATTGCGTTTGGTATTATGAGCTATGTGGTCATAAAGTTCATCACCGGCAAGGGGCGGGAGCTCAACCCCACGCTCACGGTTTTGGGCATACTGTTTATTCTTCGCTACGCGCTTATCTCGTAGCAGTAAATTTATTAAAGGGCCTGTTGCAAAACGCATAAAAATGCATTTTGCAACAGGCCCACGCGCTTCGCGCGCCGCTGCGGCGGGCGATCAGACGTGAAAGGGGGGGCTCACCGCCTCCCCTTTCACACTATCCCCCCGTTGCGAAGCTTTCCGTTTGTGTTCTATACAAAATAATATTCATTTTGCAACAGCCCCTTTTGCCGCGCTTTAAGCATTTGGGCCTTATAGGACTAAAATATCTTACTGCTTTGCGTCGGCGTAGGCCTTCTCAAGTGCATGGAACTGGTCGGTCACCGAAATGGTGACGGAGGTTTTCAGATCGTCCTCGTCCGGTACATCCGTGTGCGTTGCATCACGCTCGGTGACCTTCATAGCCAGAACGTCATCGACGGTTTTGCCGCGCATCCAGTCCTCAAGGGCCGCAATCTGCTCGTACCATTCTTTTTTGATACCAGAGGCGCCCTTCATGCCATAGGCGTCGCCAAGTTCCTTTTTGGTCTTAAGCTCGGATGTTACGTCGCCGGTTAGCGCGCCGCTGACGTCAAAGCCCACACTGGC
>JAEWMM010000284.1 GCA_023457175.1 Bacillota bacterium
CAGGCGCTGCGCATCCTTAAGCTGTTTAATACCCCTGCCGACCGCGTGGTAAGCACCGTCGGCGCTGAGCAGGAGTACTTTCTTATTAATAAGGCGCTGTTCCATAAGCGCCGCGACCTTGTTTACACCGGCCGCACGCTGTTCGGCGCAAAGGCGCCTAAGGGCCAGGAGATGGAAGATCACTACTTCGGCGCTATCGACCCAAGCGTCGTTGCTTTTATGAAGGATCTGGACGAAGAGCTCTGGAAGCTCGGCGTGCTGGCCAAGACCGAGCATAAGGAGGTTGCACCGGCCCAGTATGAGCTGGCGCCCATCTTCTCGACCACCAACATCGCCACCGACCACAACCAGCTGACGATGGAGCTGCTCAAAAAGGTTGCGCTGCGCCACGATATGGTCTGCCTGCTGCACGAAAAGCCCTTTGCAGGCGTCAACGGTTCGGGCAAGCATAACAACTGGTCGCTTGCTACCGACGGCGGACTCAATCTGCTTGAGCCCGGTGATTCACCCGAAGAAAATGCCCAGTTCCTGCTGTTTTTGGCCGCAGTTATTCAGGCGGTTGACGATTATCAGGATTTGCTGCGCGTATCGGTCGCCTCGGCCGGCAACGACCACCGCCTTGGCGCGAATGAGGCGCCGCCCGCCATTCTCTCGATCTTTTTGGGCGACCAGCTCACCGCCATACTGGACGCGATTGCGAACGGCACCGCTTATAACGGCAGCATCGCAAAGGATATGACCATCGGCGTCAACGTCCTGCCGCGCTTCCCCAAGGATCTGACCGACCGCAACCGCACCTCGCCGTTCGCCTTTACCGGCAACAAATTCGAGTTCCGTATGCCCGGCTCCAGCTTCTCAATCTCCGGCCCCAACGTCGTGCTCAATACCATTGTCGCCGAATCGCTTTGCCAGTTTGCCGACGTGCTTGAAAACGCCGAAGACTTCACCGCAGCGCTTAATAAGCTGATCAAGAAGACGGTCAAGGCGCATCAGCGCATTATCTTTAACGGCGACGGCTATTCCGAAGACTGGCAGAAAGAGGCGGCCCGCCGGGGTCTTTTAAACCTTAAGAGCACGCCGGAGGCCATCCCCTACTTCACCGCCGAGAAGAATATTAAGATGTTTGAGAAGCACGGTGTCTTTACCGCCGCCGAGATGCACTCGCGCTGCGACATTCTGCTGGAGGGCTACTGCAAGACCCTCGATATTGAGGCCTACACCATGCTGGACATAGCCCGTAAGAATATTCTGCCCGCTGTACTTAAATATACCAGAAAGGTCGCCGAAGGCGCCGTCGCCAAGAAGGCGCTGTCGTCCGAGATCTCTTGCAAGACCGAGGAGGCGCTGGTTTCCAAGCTATCGCTGCGCGCCGCCTCTCTGAGCAGCAAAATTGACACGCTGGATTCGCTGCTGCTTAAGACCAAGGATTTTTCCGACCTTGCCGAGTGCGCCAAGTTCCACCACGACAGTCTCTTTGCCACCATGCAGGAGCTGCGCGCCATCGCCGACGAGCTCGAATCGCTCGTGGACGAAAATGCCTGGCCCTTCCCGACCTATGGTCAGCTGCTGTTCTCAATCTGAGCGGCCGACCCGTTACGACGATATCCTCTTTACTAACTCCTTTCCGAGTTTGTCTGCATCCGGAAAAGCACCGTCCACAGGGGCGGTGCTTTTCCGTTAGACCGATATGATACGCCCGGCGCAGGTTGTATCAGACGTGATTCATTAAATTCATCAGTCTGTGGATGTGCGTGCTTTTGTTCCTTCCGGCCTCGTAACAAACGCTTTTCAGCTCCATATTGTCGGTTCTCATAAATTGCTGATGGTATTCCTGAAAAGACTTATGTTCATTGATAAGCAACTGGCGCAGCGCAAACTGGTACGGTGCCTCCATCGCCGGCGGATATGTCTGGGGGGTATAGTCCTGACCGGTCACCGCCATATAAATCTTTAAAAATTTATTCGCATGCCGGCGTTCATTTTCTGCAATTTCCAAAAAAATTCGGCGCTCCTCTTCATTGGGCGCCATATCCGCCATTGCGCGGTAAAGCGATTCATAATGCAGCTCTGTCTCGATATAATCCTGAAGACGCTGCGGTAAACTATAATCCACTGCCAGCCCCTCCTTTCCCGTTTGTTATATTATATTAAAAGTATGCGCCGCCGTGCGCTTATGGTACCGGGGAAGATGCGCAGCGGCTCGCCGCTCAATGCGGCTTGGTTGCCTTTTGATGCGCAAATTATACCATTCGCTACGCTCATAGTATAATTAATTGCCGGGATTCTGATAATTTTATAGGTAAGCGCTTGACATTTTGCAAAGAAATACATATAATGAATCAAATTAATTTAATTCGCCCAAATGCGGTGAAGGGAACAGTACCTGCGATAAACGCATTTTCAGAGAGCTGCCGGTCGGTGCGAGGCAGCAATGCAGGCGCAGCGAATATCCTCCCCGAGCAGTCGATCGAACGCCAAACGGCAAGTAGACCCGAACGTTTAACACGCGTTACAGTGTTCGGTATTCGGCAGGTTTTCTGCCCGATATCCGAGTAAGCGGCCGCCTATCTAGGCGGCAATCAGAGTGGTATCGCAGAGTGCATATACATGCCTTTGTCTCTTGAAAAACAAGAGGCAAAGGTTTTTTTGTTTTATAAAGCTCTGAAACCGAATTTGAGGCGGAAACGACAGGAGAATTTATTATGAAAAATCAAAACGGAAGCTATCTCGTCACGCTGCTCACCGGAGACGCCGCCTTAACGCTGGCACGGTTTACCGGCGTGCTGGGCCGTTGGGGCTGCACGCTTGAGACACTGGTCATGTCAAAGGATCGCGCGCCCGGGCTAAATCGCCTCACCTGCGTTTTTGTTGCCGACGCTTATCAGGCATCGCGCATCGCCAGCCAGACCGCGCGTCTTGAGCAGGTGACCGAGCTGCGTCTGGTTTCGCAAAACCCGCTGTGCGACGTCAGCCCTTTAAAGGTGCGCATCGCCTGCGACCAGCTCAGCCATACCGAGGCCTGTCGCCTCTGTGACCGGCACAGCGCGCTCATCTCCGGTCGAACCGAGCACGAGATGACCATTGAGGCCGCGTCAAACCCCAAGGGACTGGCGCTGTTTTTAAACGACGTTTCTCCCTACGGCCTGCTTCATGCCGAGGTGCCAAATGTATCCTACTTCCCGCTTGAGACCGGGGCGATGGTCAGCGGCGCCTGTTAAGCCTGTCGCGTTGCGCGGTACGGCGGCGCTGTAAAAGCATTCTTTATAAAAACAACCGGTGTTTGGACAGAGCCGTTTGCGCGACGTCCGGACACCGGTTTGCCATTTATCGAACCCGTATTGCTTTTCAATACGTAATGCGATAAAATAGTTCTGTACCTGGCGTTTAGCCTTTGTTTTATTGCGGAATTTTTTATCGGGGCGGGTGATTAT
>JAEWMM010000285.1 GCA_023457175.1 Bacillota bacterium
CGCTTGACCTTGTCCACCTCGCCGACCTGTTCCTCAATCGACATGTTTTTGTGGATGACGCCGATGCCGCCCTCGCGCGCGATGGCGATCGCCATCGGCGAGGTGGTGACGGTGTCCATTGCCGCCGTAATAATGGGGGTGTTCAATATGATGTCACGGGCCAGCACGGTATGCAGGTCGATGTCGCGCGGAATCACGTCTGAGTAAGCCGGAATGAGCAGGACGTCGTCTAATGTCAGCCCCTCGCTTACAAATTTACTGCTGTAATCAATGTTGAGCATGTTTCTCTCCTTTCGGTTATCGGTGCGTTTCAAAATATTTTGTCTATTCTAGCACCTGTCTTAAACGGTTTCAAGGGGTTTGAGAGAAAAAGCGCCCTCAAAGCATTTCTTTTCGCCGTGCTGTGCGCTTACCGCAAACAGTTGATCGTTGCGACTGTATTGCAGCGTCAGGCAATCGTGCAGCTTGGCCTGTAAATGATAACGCAAAAACAGCGTATCGATACCGCCGCTCGCAATGTAAGCGTCGCCAAAGCCGTCGGTGAGAATGTCGGCGTAGACGGTATTGTTCATATGCAGGTTCTGGTCAAGGTCTGAAAGGCGTACAATGCGCGGGACGCGCCCGCAGCATTCTGCGCCGGGGTGAATGCGGATTCGGGTAGGGTCGGAAAACGGCGTCCACTCGCCGTCGAGCATTGGCAGCGTATAAGGGAAGGCCGAAGGACGCAGCAAGCGGCCGGTGCGCGAATCGATCAGCGCCCAGTTGGTCTGACATTCAGCCAGCAGCGCGCCGTTTTGGTCTTGCAGCACCGTCTCGCGCAACATATTGGCGCCGCGCCCCGTTAAAGGCGCGGTTGAAATGACAATATGATCACCGGCAGCCGGTGCACGGCGGACTTTAAGCGCCGTACCGGCAATCAGAAACACAAAGCCCTCGTCGTAAAGACGCTGATGCGATAACCCCAGTGCGTCAAGGTGCTCTCCGGCAACCGACTGAATGTACCGCAGCATGGCCGAGGGACGCAGGCGGCAAAACAAATCGCAGTCATAGACGGGTACGATCTGTGCGCGGCTGTATGGGTAGCGCGCCATTACTTGGTGATACGGTCGACGCCCATCATCGGGCACAGCGCCTCAGGAATCGTGACCGAGCCGTCGCCGTTCTGGAAGTTTTCAAGAATGGCGGCCACTGTTCTGCCGACCGCAACGCCGGAGCCGTTTAACGTGTGCACCAGCTGCGCCTTGTCGCCCTTGTCGTATTTATAGCGGCAGGCCAAGCGCCGGGCCTGAAAATCCTCAAAGTTGGAGCAGGACGAAATCTCGACGTAGCGACCGTAGGAGGGCATCCAGACCGCGATGTCGTAGGTCTTGGCAGACGAGAAGCCCAGATCGCCCGAGGACAGCGCGACGACGCGGTAGGGCAGTCCTAAGCCCTGCAGCACCAGCTCGGCCTCGTGGGTCAGCTCCTCAAGCTCGTCATAGCTGGTTGCGGGGTCGGAAAATTTAACAAGTTCAACCTTGTTAAACTGGTGCTGGCGGATTAAGCCGCGCGTGTCGCGTCCGGCGGAACCGGCCTCGGCTCTGAAGCAGGCCGAGTAAGCGCAGTACTTAATCGGCAGGTCATTACCGGAGAGAATCTCGTCGCGGTGCAGGTTGGTCACCGGCACCTCGGCTGTGGGAATAAGAAAATAATCGAGGCCTTCAAGCTTAAACATATCCTCCTCAAACTTGGGCAGCTGGCCGGTGCCGGTCATTGAGGCACGGTTTGCGATAAAGGGCGGCTGAACCTCAACATAGCCGTTGGCGGTGTGGGTATTGAGGAAGTAGTTGATAATGGCGCGCTCTAACCGTGCGCCAAGATTCCGGTAGAAATGAAAGCGCTTGCCGGTCACCTTCGCGGCGCGCTCAGGGTCAAGGATGCCCAGGTCGGCGCCGATGTCCCAGTGGGCTTTTGGCTCAAACGGGAACTCAGTCGGGGTGCCCCAACGGCGAATCTCAACATTTTCGCTGTCGTCCTTGCCCACCGGCACGCTTTCGTGCGGCATATTGGGAATTGAGAGCGCCAGATCGCGCTGCTGTTCCTCAAGCGCCGAGAGCTTTTGGTCTAATTCGCCGACCTTGGCGGAGATTTCTTTCATCTCAGCCATGACGGCCGAAACGTCGCCGCCCGCCTTTTTAATGGCGGGAATCTCGCGGCTGGCCTGATTCTGCCGCGCCTTGAGCGTGTCGGCCTCAGCCGTAATGGTACGGCGCTCGGCGTCGATCGCAAGAATTTGGTCGACGACGGCGTCAAGGTCTTTATTGCGGTTGCGGCAGGCCTGCTTTACCTGCTCGGGGGTTTGTCTGATGATCTTCATATCCAGCATGATGCTTCACCAATCCGTTTCTTTTACTGACTTTTCTTTATTTATGATTTGCGGTTTTATCTCCGCTATTTTCCTAGCTTTTTACCCAGCTCGCGCAACTCGTCGTCGGAGTAGAACTCCAGCACCAATTCACCCTTGCCCTTGCCCTTGGGAACAACCCGAACCCGGCGGGACAGGGTGTCTTTTAAAGCCAACTCCATCTCGCGGTAAAACGACGGCGGGGGCGGGGCCGCCTTGGGCGCCGGCTGCGCTTTTTGCAGCTGCTTGACCAGCTGCTCGGTCTGGCGTACCGATAACGCCTGCGAAACCACACGGTTGGCCGCCTCCAACGCGTCCTTCTCGCTCAGCGGCAGCAGCGCGCGCGCATGCCCTGACGAAAGGTTGCCCTTTTCAAGCATGGATAATACTTCCTTAGGCAAACTCAATAAACGAAGGGCGTTGGCGACAGCCGACCGGGATCGCCCGACCCGCTGTGCAATACGCTCCTGCGTCATCGAAAAGGTCTCGATCAGCGTACGGTAGCCCATCGCCTCTTCTATCGGGTTTAGATCGGCGCGGACTAAATTTTCGACCAGCGCCACCTCAAAGGCCTGCTCGTCGGTCAGCTCGCGGATGATAACCGGCAGCTCGGTCAGCCCCGCGATGCGCGAGGCGCGCCAGCGACGCTCGCCCGCGACAATCTGGTAGCGCCCGTTGGGGCGCGGACGTACGACCAGCGGCTGTAAGATGCCGTGCTCCTTAATCGATTCGGCCAGCTGCGAGAGCGCCTCGGGAGAAAACTCCTTTCGAGGCTGCTCCTGATTGGGCTCTATCTCGCCGATGGCAAGGGTCGAGACCGAAACATCGGCGGTGTCGTTATCGGCGAACAGCGCTTCAAGCCCCTTGCCAAGGCCGCGCTTGGGCTTTGCCATAGCATCCACATCCTCTTTTTAGTTGATTATACAGATATGCTTATCAGCTGCATGTCAGGGGTGATTTTTAAGCATTTCCTCGGCGAGTTCGCAATAGGCGGCGGTGCCTTTTGAGATACGGTCGTAATAAAGCACCGGCATGCCAAAGCCCGGCGCTTCCGAAAGACGGACATTGCGGGGAATAACCGTCTTAAAAACCTTTTTGGGGAAGAATTTTTTAACCTCGTCCACCACCTGAAGCGTCAGGTTTAAACGCCCGTCATACATGGTCAGCAGCACGCCCTCAATATCGATGCGGGCGTTATACAGCCGCTTGACCTGACGCACCGTCGCCATAAGCTGCGAAAGCCCCTCCAGCGCATAATATTCGCACTGAATGGGGATCAAAATGGTGTCGGACGCGGTCAGCGCGTTGAGTGTGATCAGCCCCAGTGAGGGCGGGCAGTCAATCAGGATATAATCGTAGCTTTCCTTGACCGGAAGAATGGCTGAACGCAGCCTGTAAACGCGTTCGGGCAGGTCGACCAGTTCGATTTCGGCTGCGGCAAGATCGATGCCGGCAGGCAGAATATCCACCTTTTTAAAGGGGGTGGTCAGCCGAACCTCATCGGCGCGCGCGCCTTCAACCAAAAGGTGGTAGGTGGATTTTTTCAGATCCTTTTTGTTTACGCCGAAGCCGCTGGTGGAATTGCCCTGCGGATCAGCGTCCACCAAAAGCACCCTTTTCCCCATGTCTCCGAGCGATGCGGCCAGATTAACGGCTGTGGTGGTTTTGCCCACGCCGCCCTTGTGGTTGGTGACAGCAATGACACGGCCCATTAGCATCCCTCCGTTTTATAATACAGCGCCCCTGCGCCCTGCGGCTTGTTTTTACCCCGCTGCATTTTTATTTCCGGGCTGGTAAAACACGCTGCAAAGCGTATGTCTCCCGATGAGGAAACAATATAAAAATGCCAATTTCATAAGTAAACATCATTATAGCATAAATCAGATAATTACGCCAGATTTGGCATAAAATTCACCGATTTATATTATGTTGACCCGAACGGCGCCGTTTCTTGACAAAAACGGCGCGCAGGGCTTATTATTGGAATGCACAAAAATCCACTGCGGAGGCACGTTTATGATTCTGACCATAGATATCGGCAACTCCAACATTGTTTTTGGCGTTCAAAAGCAGGACGGACTGGCGTTTTCCGCCCGGGTCAAGACCGATCCGCTGCGCACCGATACCGAACACGCGGTGCTGCTTTCCAACATTTTTGCGTTGCATGACGTCAAGGCGCAGGCGCTGACGGGTGCTGCCATTTCTTCGGTGGTGCCGAATCTGACCGCGGTGATGAAGCAGGCGATTAAGATGATCTGCGATGTTCCCGTTCTCGCGGTCGGCCCCGGCGTCAAGACCGGGCTCAACATCCGCATAGACGACCCAAGCACGTTGGCAGCCGACCTTTGCTGTACGGCGGTGGGCGCTATGACCAAATATCCGCTGCCCGCGATTATTGTTGATTTGGGAACGGCGACCAAGATCACCGTCGTGGATGCGAACAAAGCCTACATTGGCGGCGCAATTGCGCCCGGTGTGCTCGTGTCGTTGGGCGCGCTGGCCAAAAGCACGGCGCTGCTGCCCTCGGTGGGCTTGAGCAGCGAGCTCAAGGTCATCTGCACCGAGACGGTAGACGCTATGATGTCCGGCAGTATTCTGGGCACCTCATCGATGGTCGACGGCATGATCGACCGCTTTAC
>JAEWMM010000286.1 GCA_023457175.1 Bacillota bacterium
CTGTAACGCTGTCCTGGAAAAGCACCGGAGGCGAAACCGGCATTTCGAGCGGCACCCTGCAAGGTGCACTCAAGATGCTCAACGGCCGCGGCATAGGCGCTTCTCCCGGCACAGGCGAATCGCTGGAGAACGGCATTCTATATTACATGGATAAGATAGACACCTTTGCCTCTGCGCTGGCGAAGGCCTTTAACAGCTTTATTCCTGTTGTGGACAGCAGCGGCAACCCCACCGGCAGCTATAAGCAGCTTTTCAGCTTTTCGGGCGACGGGGAGGAAACCGCGGCAAATCTGACGGTGAACAGTGCATGGCTTAACGACGCCACCTATTTGATCACCGATATCCATCCCGCCGGGGAAGGCGCCAACGACACCACCTTTGTCACAAACGCGCTGGCGCTGTTTTCATCCAAGCATAGTTTTGGCGAATTCGAGGGCTCCTTTACTGATTATATTCAGTTTTATACCACCTCGCAGCTGGCAACCGAAATCTCCTATAACGAAAACTGTCTGAACTCCTGCTCGGATATTGCCGATTCGTTGCTGACGAGCATCAGCGAGGTCTCCGGCGTTTCAATGGAGGAGGAAGGCGTCGATATGACCCAGTGGACCAAGGCGTTTAACGCCATGAGCCGCATTATGACCGCCATGGACGAGATTCTGGACACACTGATTAACAAGACCGGTCTTGTCGGTCGCGCTTAAACTAAAGGAGGGTGTTTATGGGCACTCGCATTACAAATAACATTACGGTTCGCAACTATTTAAAGGGCATGCGCTCTAATCTCAGCAATTTATCCGGCTCTAACCAGAAGCTGACCACGCAGCGTTCTTTCAACAGAGCGTCTGAAAATGTAACCGGGGCCGCGCGGGCGCTGCGCGTCCGCAAGCTGCTGATCGATAACGATCGCAACATTGCAAATGCCGACACACTGGCCAGCCGTCTGGATACGGCCGATTCGAACCTGCGTTCTTTAAGCGATATCTACGAGCGCATGAATGATCTGGTCCTCCATGGTATGAACGACACCATGAGCAATCAGGACCGGCAAATTCTCGCCGCCGAGGTCAATAACCTGCGCGATCAGGCGTTGAGCATTGCCAACAGCAAGTATGGCGATCAATATTTGTTTTGCTCGGCCGGCAACGCGGACGGCTCGATGCCGTTTACGGTCGGTAACGACGGGCAGCTGTATTATAACGGCAACAGCGCGCCGATTGACCAGCTCGTAACCGACTCAAACGGCAAGGCGGCCATCGATAACGGCGACGGTACCACCACCGAAGTTGGCTACAACGGCACCAATTATTTAGATATCGGTCTGGGACTGTCGGTTTCGGGCAGCGGCGCATCGTTCCAGCTCGATACCCGCACGGCGGTACAGTCCTCTCTCTCAGGTCTGGATATCTTTGGCTATGGCGTTGATCAAAACGGTGTGTCCAAAAACTTTTTCAGCCTGTTTGGCAATATTGCCGAGCATCTCAGTTCGGGCGACACTACCTTATTGGGACAGGAGCTTTCGGCCCTGTCAGCCTCGCACGACAGTCTGCTGATCGCCATTGCCGACATTGGGAACAACGTCAGCTTTGTTGAAAATATAAGCACACAGCTTGAAAGCGATCGCGTCTCGCTGCAAAAGCTGCAAAACAGCGTTGAAAGCGTCGATCTGGCCGAAGAAATTATGCATAACAAAGAATTTGAGATGGCCTGGACGGTAACGCTGCAGCTAGGCAGCAAAATTTTGCCCAAAACTATTTTTGATTTTCTGTAACCGAAGGCGGCCCTGCGGTTTTTTAGAAGGCGGTTGTTTTTATGAGTAATATTTCCAATCTTCTACGCTACAGCATCCGCGATACGCAATATCAATACCGCGTACAAAACGCGACGCTCAGCGCCCAGCACAATCTTGCAACGCAGGACGCCCATTTCAGCGCCCCAGAGCTTTCGCTTCATACCGAGCATCCGCAGATCAGGCAGGATAATACCGCCTTTTTTGCCAGCATCGGCCTGCATAGAATGAGCGACCTGATGACCGACGCCGCAGAAAGAGGTCGCCAAGCGGTGCTTGAGGCCACCGCCAATTACGGTAAGATCGCTAATCAGATGGCTCAAATCGACAAGGGCGTTACCCCCGCTCAGGTGTATCATCAAAATTTGCTCCAGCAGTCCAAGACGTCGCTGACTATCCGGTCTGCCGAGCCCGTCGAGATCTCCTATACACCGGGTGAGGTGCATATAGAATATACACCTGCCAAGGTAAATCTAGACTGGAATGTAGAACGCGCTATACGCCGCTACACCCCCTCTGATTTTGGCTTTGAGGTTTTGCAGGCGCCCTCTATCGAATTTACCTATCTGGGCGATTTTCAACATATGCCTGAACGCGCCGCGCCGGGCTTTAACCGACGGATATAAGCATCCACGCGCAATAACAGACATGCCTGCGCCGGCTTTTGCATTCTGACGCCCCATGTCGGCCACCTATAAACGAAGGAGATTGAATATGACCATTGAAACCAGGGACTTTGGCAAAATTGATATTTCTGAAGATGGTATTTTAACGTTTGAGCTCCCGATCTTAGGGTTTGAAGCCCAGAAACAGTTTGTCATTTTATACGATGATGAACTGGGCGACGCTTTGGGGTGGCTGCAATCAGTGGACGACAAGGATGTTTGTTTTATCATTATGGATCCGCATACGGTCTTTGACGGTTATGCGCCAAAGATTGCGCCCGATATTCTGTCTAAGCTCAAACTTGCCGCGCAGGCGGACGCCGTTTTTCGCAGTTTGGTCGTCGTGCCCGCCCAGACCGGCATAGCTACCGTCAACCTGAAAAGCCCCCTTGTTATCAACCCCGCAAAAAAACTCGCCGCTCAGGTTGTTTTGGATCAGGATTACCCCGTTCGCGCCTCGCTTAATAACACCGGGGAGGGGTTGTCATGTTAGTCATAAGCCGAAAAATCGGCCAGATGTTTCATATCGGCGACAATATACACATTACCATCACCGAAATTTCGGGCGATAAGGTTAAAATCGGTATCGACGCGCCATTGGAGCTTAATGTGCTGCGGGACGAGCTGCTGCAAACGATAAAAAGCAATGTAGCCGCCGTGTATAAGGCCGATAACAATGCGGTACACAATTTGGCAGCGAGCTTAAAGCAAATAAGCCTGCAAAATAAAAAGCCGCCGAACGGGCTGTAACCCGTCCGACCGGCTTTAGAAGTATATTTAGTCTTCCTGCTCTTCTTTTGCCCTTAAATCCTCAAGAAAGTCCGCGATTGCCACCCCGTTGCCCATGCTCAGCGAGACCACCTCGCAGAGCAACAGCGCCGCGCTGCGCATCAGAAGAATGCGCTCTTTAATGCGCACCAGCATCTTTTCGACCGAAAGTCCCGTCTCTTCAAGTGAGAACATAAGATATTCGTCCTTGTCCACAAACTCCATCGTACAGATTTTGACCAGCTGGGGCGAAATATAGCGGACAAATCCGCTGACAGCCTGCGCCTTTTGAGCATTAAAGCGGGTGGTTGCACCCGGTGCAATCAAAAACTCGGCTGGAAAAACCACATTACTCTCAAACATCTCCAGTGCCGGGCCAATGGTCGCGCTGTCGACGTCGACAAGTCTAAGCAGCTTGCGCGAAGAGAGATAGACCTTTCCGGTAAAGCGTTCGAGTCTCTTTTCGCCTATCACACGGATCACCGTAGCTTCACTGCCCAGCTTGACAAGCGGTACAAAATCGCTCGTGAAGGTCACGGAATTATCTCGTGATATATAGGCCTGGCCCGGTTCCATGATATCATTTTCTTCCGATTCTAAAAGCGCTGAAAACTCAATGGAATTGATGGTTGCTCCCTCCTTTCGTATGGCAGCCGCCGGTATTCATTGCAAAGAGGAGCTGTTTTACATGCAAATTATACAGGACATTGTTGTGCTGTTGAAAAAAAAGCTGGAGCTCTTTTTAGAGTTTGAGCGTTATACCAACCTTTTAACCAGCTGTGACATTGAGGATATGGCTGATTATATCACAAAACGGGCCGAATTGGCAAATAAAATAGATAATGTGACCGATCAGATTTCCGGGTTGACCAAGGCTGTAGCCGTCTCCCCCTCCGCCGCATCCATTTTATCCAACAGCTGCAATTTTTCAGAGGTTCCCCCACAGTGGCAGCCGGTCTTTTTAGAAGCGCAGAACATCCGGGCTGCTATTTCGCGGTGCGTCGATGTCAACCAGCAGGCCCTTGAGCGGATGACCGATCTGCGTGAGCATCTGAAAGACCGTATTGCGCAGACAAAAAACACCCCCCGCCTGATTAAATATATTTCAAGCTCGGGTGTTGTTCAGCAAGAAAACAGCATCAGCGTAAAAGATAAACGAATTTAAAGGTAGTTAACCGCTTTATTTTTTACTTTTAGTGCCGATATATAAAGTGTAACCATATAAAGATTTTTATTAACGATTATTTTTCTGACATCTCAGAAAGGAGCGTCACATCATGGCCATCAATTCTTTATCCGCAGCAAGCAAGGGTTTTTCCGGCCTCGCCTCCGGTATCGATACCGAGAGCATCGTCAAATCCATGCTTTCCGGAACACAAAGCAAAATTGATTCCCAAAACCAGAAGAAAACGCAGCTGGAATATAAGCAGGAGCTGTATCGAAGCGATATTTCTGACTTGCAGAAATTTCAATCCACCTATTTCAGTTACACCAATCAGGCTTCAAACCTGTTGTCACAGGCATTTTTTGAATCAAAAAGCGCTTCAACAACCTCCAAAAGCTATACTGTTACCGCCACAAGCAGCGCTACCGCCGGTAATGTGACGATCAAGAGTATTACAAGCCTTGCCACCAACTTTAAACAGACGGCCAAGAACGCCGCTTCGGCCAAAATTGCGGGTGCTGTCGACACAGATAAGCTCGACGCACTCAAGGCGGCGCTTACCGATGAAAACGAGAAGCTTACCTTTAAGATCGGCGCTGAAACCGTTGACGTTAAGATGGGGGATCTCGCCGGAAAAAGCAGTCTGGCGGTCAGAAATACGCTGAGCGACGCGCTGCAAGGCAAGGCCACGGTTGAATATGTCAATGGCTCCTTCACGATAAAAGCGACCGACGCCGATGCTGCGTTTTCGATTACGGGCAGCGATACGGCCCTTAAGCTGGTTGGCGGAGCTGGTGTGTCAGGCACGGGCGGCGCCTCGTTCAAGATGAACACCGACGCCGTGCTGCCAACCCTGTCGGTTACAATTGACGGCACCACAAAGTCTATTACTTTTAATCCGCTTAACAGCACCAGCGCTGCCGATCTTGCCAGTCAGTTGAATTCGGCGGTTTCTTCTGCCTTCGGCGCCGGCATCATTGTATCTGAATCTACGGATAATCCCGGCACAATAATCTTTAAGGCAGCCACCAACGAAGACGGCACCGATAATAATACCCGCAAGATTACCATTAGCGGTAATGAGGAAACGATGGGCGCTTTAGGGCTAAAGAAAAGCGTCTCTAATAAAATCGCGCTAAATACCGCGGTGGGCAGCAATTATTTTGCTACGCCCGTTATCGGTCAGCGGCAGGAATTTACCATCAACGGTGTTGATTTCAGTTTTTCTTCCGATCAGACCATCTCCTCGATCATGAACGCCATCAACAGCAGCGCTGCGGGCGTAAAGATAAGTTATTCCTCTACCACCGACACCTTCAGTCTTGAGGCAACTTCTTCGGGCAAGCGCGGTGATGATTACAGCTTTGAAATTTCCCAGAGCGAAGGTAATCTGATGACGGCTATGTTCGGTGTTGCGCCTTCCGGCAACACCACCGGTGCAACGCTGACCAAGTCGGTCATGACCAGCGCCGTCATTCCCGCAGGCGATTTTCTCTTTGAAGGCGGCACGGTTAACCTCAATGTCAACGGAGATAAGGTCTCGCTGACCATCCCCAGCGCCTACACCTCGGCCGAAGAGTTGGTCGACGCTATCAACAACGTGCTTGCCGAGCAGTTTGGCAAGGACGAAGACGATCACCCCAATGTGTTGTTTGCTCTTTCAGAAGACGGCAAGAGCATCAGTCTGGACACAGCGGACGGCTATACCGCTCATATGTATGACATCAGTCTGTCGGCGCTGGGCTTTAATACCAAGGTAACGGGCAGTGCCACGTTGGCGGAACTAGGGATTACCGAGAAGATTGTTTTCAATTTCAAGGATGCGGCTGATCCCGATGCAGCCAAAATTGAAATTGACGTTAACATGACGATCGATGACATGATCACAGCGATTAAAGAGGGTTATAGCGACGCAGGGGGAAGCTCAGTAGATTTTGATGTTTCGTTCGATGAGACCAGGGCCTACATCCGCATCTGCGGCGTCGATATCCCGATGGATTTTATTGACGTCAGCGGCAAGCTGTTTGGACAGACCGAGGGCAGTCTCAACGCTCAGGGCGGCGTTACCGAGCCTCTGATGACGGTAAACAAGGGCTCTAACGCCATTGTGGAGATTAATGGCGTCACGGTTGAGCGTAATACAAATTCCTTTACGGTGGACGGCGTCAGCCTGACCCTGCTTTCTGAAACTAATGAGAGCTCTACCATTACGGTTACACAAAACACTGATGTAATATACGATACCATCATAAAATTTGTCGATGACTATAACACGCTGATCAATAGCATGAACCAGCTGCTCGACGCCGATCCCACCTATAAGAAATATCCGCCGCTCACCACCGCGCAGGAGGATGAGATGAGCGAATCTCAGATTGAAAAGTGGGAGGAAAAATCGAAGGAAGGCCTGCTGCGTAACGACAACACGTTGTCCAGTGTGCTGTCAAGCCTGCGCAGATCCCTTTATACCAAGCCGGAAGGCAGCCTCGCCCTTTATGATCTGGGTATTACGACCTCGTATTTTGGCACAAAAGATAATATGGCCATTCCCGATACCGGTAAGCTGAAAACGCTGATTTCGGAAAATCCTGAAGCGATTATGAAGCTGTTCACCGACCCCGAAACCGGTCTTGCAACAATGCTCAACAAAGCGCTCGGCGACGCAACCAGAACCACCCCTACCAATCCCGGCAGCCTGGTGCGCATAGCGGGCGCTGCCGGTAAAACCGATACCACCAGCAACATCTATAAGCAGGTCAAGGATATTAAGGATAATCTGGGCAGGCTTGAGAACAGGTATCAGAATGAGTACGAGCGCTACTGGAAGCAATTTAACGCAATGGAATCGCTGATCTCGAATATGAACAGCACCAGCTCATGGCTGACCTCGATGATGTCTTCGTCGTGGTAAACTTACTGAGAGAAGGTAGGAAATATGGCTTATAACCCCTATAACAGATATGCTTCGCAGTCGGTTATGACGATGACACATGGCGAAATGCTCACAAAGCTGTACGAGGCAATTATTCTGAATATGAATCTGGCTATCCAAGGCATCTCTGAAAAGGATATTGCAACCACCAATTTGTCGTTGCAGAAAGCGCAAAAAATTCTGAATTATCTCACCGTCACGTTGGACAGACAATATCCGATTTCAAATAATTTAGCGGCCTTGTATGACTTTTTCAACCGCCAGCTGATCGCCGCAAATGTGAAAAAGGATGCGTCGCTGATTCAAGAGATTGTTCCAATGGTCGAGGAGCTGCGGGATGTCTTCGTACAGGGAGACCGGCTGTCCCGAATCGAAAACAGCACCTCGGCGGGCAGCTCGCACTTTGCCGTTTCAGGCTAAAGCGTTTTTAAAGAGTCAACCTGAAGGTTGGCTCTTTTTTGTGTCATATTTCTGCCCGGATTCCCCATAGAATATGAAAATGAAAGCAATTTGGACAGGTGCCGTTGCCCGGATTGCCTTATTACATCCAGGGGAGGGCTGACCTATGGCCTATAAGCTTCACGCGACGGCCTGCGTTGAAGAGGATGTCGAAATTGGCGGCGGAACACAAATCTGGCACCATGCCGTGGTTCACAGCGGCGCAAAAATTGGCGAAAACTGCTCTCTGGGGCAAAATGCTTATATTGCGCCCGGCGCTGTTTTAGGCGACAGGGTTCGGCTGCAAAACAACGTCTCGGTTTTTAACGGGGTAACGCTTGAGGACGATGTTTTTTGCGGCCCAAACGTTACCTTCACAAATGTTCTATACCCCCGCTGCGAATACCCTAAGAAGCCTGACGAATACGAAAAGACGCTGATTAAATGCGGCGCTTCGCTGGGCGCCGGGTGCGTGATCATCGCCGGTGTGACGGTGGGCCGTCACGCCATGGTGGGCGCCGGTAGCGTGGTGACAAAGGACGTGCCAAACCACGCGCTGGTCATGGGGGTTCCCGCCCGGCTGCGCGGGTGGCTCTGCCGCTGCGGCAAGCCTATTTCAGTTGCTAACCCCAGTTGTTGCTGCGGATGCCGGTATAAATTTTCTCAGACCGGCCCTGTTCTGGAAAGCGGTGATACGCCATGATGAACTTTTCCGGACTACCCGAGCAATACAAAAGGTTGTCGGCAAGCATGACCAGCTCTATCGAGCAGGTGCTTCAGGACTGCTGCTATATTTGCGGGACACAGGTTGACGAACTTGAGCAGCGGTTGGCGGCGCGTACCGGCAGCAGCTTTTGCCTATGCTGCGCAAACGGAACCGACGCGTTGACGCTGGCCATTATGGCCTGGGGCGCCGGGCGCGGCGACGCTGTTTTTGTTCCTGCTTTTACCTTCGCAGCCACGGCTGAGGCTGTGGCGCTGCGCGGAGCAACGCCGGTCTTTGTGGATGTCGACGAGACCTTTAACATCGACCCTGCCTCGCTGGAGGATGCAATCTTTACTCTTCGGCAAGAGGGCTGGCTGCGGCCCGTAGGCATTGTAGCGGTGAATTTATTCGGCGTACCCGCCGATTACCGGCGTTTAAACCACATTGCGGCAAGAGAAGGGCTTTGGCTGCTTGAGGATGCCGCCCAAAGCTTTGGCGCCAGCCGTTTTGGCCGTACCTCCTGCACCTTTGGCGAAATTTCAGCCACCAGCTTTTTCCCGGTAAAGCCGCTGGGCTGCTACGGCGACGGCGGCGCCATTTTTACCGACAGCCGCCCGCATGCCGAGACCATCAATTCTTTAAGGCTGCACGGTAAGGGCGGCTCAAAATATGACCATCGTATCATCGGCATTAATTCAAGGCTGGACACCTTGCAAGCAGCCGTACTGCTGCAAAAGCTCTCAATCTTTGATGATGAGCTCACCAAGCGCAGTGAAAA
>JAEWMM010000287.1 GCA_023457175.1 Bacillota bacterium
TGGCGTATTCGCCTTCGTGACGGTGCGATTTACGCATGACCCACCGCAGGTCACATTCGCCATCCTTAAGTAGCTCGTCAGCAACGACCATGCCGGTTTTTCCAAAACCAAACAATCCAACAGAAACCTTCATTAAATTCTCCTTTCATACTGTGCAGGCTGCACCTTCAGATATTCATACAGTTCATAAAGAAAATTTAATCACCCTCGCTTTCAACGCTTACGAGATTAGCTGACGGGTTCGGATGGAAAGCTCACCCTACGCGCATAGCGCGATTCACCCCAGAAATGGTTCTCCCGCTCCGTTTAACGGATTCAGCGAAAATTTAAATTTTAAGGGCCATTCCGGTTTCGGATTGCCCGTTCAGGAAAAAACAGACTTTAAAGGAAAATAATTACTGTTAAAGCGTGTCATAGTCCTGTCCAAATATTTTAGCATATCAAAAAAACAAAAGTCAATTCGCTGTGCAGAAGAGAGGCTGTCGGCGCCTAATGCATCAAAGCGCCGCAACAACCCTGAAAATACTGCCTGTCATGCGATTTTTCCCCGCAGCGCCAGATAAAATGGAAATATTTTATAAACAACCGGTTCAGTCAAATATATACACGTTTTAAAAGACAATGCGGCGGCTCCTTGCAGGATCATGCCATTGTACATAAAAACGCACGGCTGGCAGAGCAAGTCCTCTCTGCCAGCCGTGCAGGGTCTGCGTGTTACGCTTTTTCTTTTTTGGAGAGATCAACAATAAAACGCACGACAAACGGAATGAAAACCGAAATGAGACCGGCGTAGCCCAGATAAGCATAGCCCTTTCTGACCACCGCCATGAGGCCAAACTGCGCAATGGCGAACGCAATGGCCGTAAACAGCACCGAGAAGGCGATATTGCGCAGCTGATGGCCCGAGGCCCGCTTGGCCGGGTCGGCAATGCGGCGCTCCATGGCGTTGACGCAGCGGGTGACGATACCCGAAACCATATTGACGCCGGTGGAAACCGCGCCCAGAATAATCAGAATCGAGATAATTGGCGTCAACACGCCCGCCCCCACGCCGTTTTGCACCAGCACCAGCATGGGAACCGAAGCGCCGACCAGCTCAGGAACAAAGGCGATGGCCAGCAGGCCGACAATGGCAAGCATCATGGCGACGGTGTTGGTAATAAAGATGTAGACGGCGGCCTGATCAACCTGCTTTTCGCTGGTCAGCGGCTCTACGTGCTGATACATGACCGAAACCGACGGCAGCTGGAACAAAAAGTAGAGAAACGCGGTCCACAGTGCCGCGCCAAACGCGCCGCTGTCGGGGGAGATTACGCTTACGGCGCCACCGGATATTTTGGCTATAGAGTCGCCAATCGCGCCCCACTGTGCGACTATGTTGGGCAAAAGAACGACAACGAGTCCGATGATAATGAGCACCGAAAGGGTGGCGGCCGCCTTGCGCACCATAGTCGTGCCGTAAAGCGCGATAACGGCAATAAAAACGCCGACGATAAGGGTGCACAGCCAATAGGGCAGTCCGAACAGCATATTCAGCGTTGAACCGCCGGTGGCAAAGGCTGCGGCCGAAGCGGTGCCGATCATAATGAGATAGGTGATTTCAAACAGGTTTGAGAACAATACGCGGTATTTGCCGTAAATATGGTCGGAAAAGCTCCGGTAATCGTAAAGCTTGTTGCGGTAGGCGTAGCGCATGCCATACCAGAAGAAAAGCGCGTATAAAAACTGGGTAAAGAACGGCAGAAACAGGCACCAGATGCCATGGTTGATAAAATAGGAAAAAATTTGCGCGCCGGAGGCGAAGCCGCCGCCGAACTGTGTGGTAAACGCCACAAATGCGACGCCGACGGCCAGAGGCATGCGGCTTTTGTCAACCAACAAAGATTTCTTTTCACCCATGATGATCTCTCTCTTTCATTTGAATAATGTTTTAGCGGCGTCAGGAATTGAACTCTATAACCTTACCGGGGTTTAAAACCAGCTTTTCGTCAAAAGCCAGTTTGATGGACTTGTAAAGCTGAATCATGCGGCTGCCAAGAAACGGCTCTAAGAATTTCAGCCGTCCGTTGCCGATGCCGTGCTCACCCGAAAGCTGGCCCCCCAGCTCTTTGGCCAGTGCGTAAAGCTCGGTGAGCGCGGCGTGAGTGGCCGACGCCCATGCTTCGTCGCTCATACCGGGGTCGCGCAGCAGCTCGGTGTGGATGTTGCCGTCGCCCGCGTGGCCGCAGGGCTCGACGCGGATGCCGTGGGCCGAGGCAATGCGCTTGGCCGCCTTGACATAATCGGCGATGGCGCTTCTGGGCACGACGACATCGCATTCTTCCTGCGCAACCGAATCGGCCTTCATTCCCTCTAAGATCGCGCCGCGCACGCTCCAGACCGAGGCGATGCGCTCAGGGGTGTCGGCAATCAGGCAGTCGAGCGCGCCGTGGGCCAGCGCTGCCTGACAGGCGGCGTCACAGGCCGATTCCAGTTCCTCGCGGCTTGAGGCGTCGTACATGACGATAAGCACTGCGCCGCCGTCTTTAACCGGAAAGGGCTTGTTGAGCGCCCGTTCGACAATTTCGAGCAGCTCCTGCTCTAAAAATTCAATGGCAGTCGGGGTAAACGGGAGATCGAGCACCTGCGGCACCATGTCGGCGCAGGATTCAAGATCGGGGAAGGGCATGACGATCGTACAGGTGTGCTTGGGCGCGGGCAAAAGCTTGAGTGTGACCTGTGTCAGAATGCACAGCGTGCCCTCAGAACCAATGACAAGGTCTTTGACGTCGTAGCCCGTCGTATTTTTAACGACGTTGGAAGAAAAATTCATGATCGAGCCGTCGGGCAGCACCGCCTCGATGCAGCGGACAAAATCGCGGGTCAGCCCGTAGCGCACCGCCTTCATGCCGCCGGCGTTGGTGATCACGGTGCCGCCGATGCTGGCGGTTTTCTCACCGGGATCGGGGGGATAAAACAACCCCTCGGCCGCAGCGGCAGCCTGTACATCCAAGAGCAGCGCGCCCGGCTCACAGGTGATGGTCTGGTTTTTGCGGTCGACCGGAAAAATACGGTTCATGCGCATCAGCGAGAGCATAATGCCGCCGTACTTACAGGTTGCGCCGCCCGCCAAACCGGTGCCCGCGCCGCGCACCACGACCGGAATGTTGTTGTCGTAGCCGTATTTCATAACGGCCGAAACTTCGTTGACATTCTCAGCCTCAATATAGACGTCGGGCGGGAAAACGCCGTACTCGGGCATCTCATCGTGGTGATATTCCGGCAGAATGTCCGTGCCGGCCACTACGCGGTCGGGAGAGGTGATGGATTTTAAATAGTCGATACCCGCAGCGTCGGGCTTGTTATACGGAAAAGGCATGTTATTCAGCCTCCTTTTTTGCGGCGGCAAGCTGTGAGAGCAACGCGGGAACGGCGGCAAACACATCATCCACAATGCAGTAGCTTGCAATATTAAAGATAAGCGCGTCGGGATCAGAGTTGATCGCGACAATACACTCGCTGCCGTTCATGCCGGCGGTGAACTGAATCGCGCCCGACACGCCGCAGGTGATAATCAGCTTGGGGCGTACCGTCCGGCCCGAAAGACCGATCTGGTGCGCATTGTCGCCAAGGCCGCTTTCGGCCATCGGGCGGGTAAAGCAGAGCTGTCCGCCGAGTGCGTCGGCTAAACGGCGCGCCAGCGCCACGCCCTCATCGTTTTTAACGCCGCGGCCGGCAACGACGAGGATATCCTCTTCTTCAATAGACTTCTCGCGCAGAATCGGCGTGATCTCAAGCACATCGATTCTTGAGCGGGCCATCGCGTCGGTCACCGGCATGACCGTAACCTTACCGGTGGGGCTTGCGACCCTTTTGGCCTTGTCCATCACGCGGTAGCGCACCGTCGCAAACTGCGGCCGGGCGTCCGCAATTAAAATCTGCGCCATGATGTTGCCGCCGAAGGCGGGGCGTATCTGCACCAAATCGCTGTTCGGGCGGATGTCGAGCCTGGTACAGTCGGCGGTCAGCCCGGTGTGAAACCGAACTGCAAGACGGGGAGCCAGCGAGCGCCCCAGCGCCGTGCCGCCAATCAGCACGACCGAGGGGTGCATCTGAGCGATGCAATCGGCCACCGCGTCGGTGTAGCAATCGGCCTTAAAGCCCTCAAAGCCGGGATGTTCGTATGCGAAGACCTTGCTGACGCCATAGGGCAGCAGCTTTTCGGCGTTTTCCACCGTGCCGGCCCCGCCGACGATAACGGCGTTGACCTTATAGCCAACCTTATCAGCCAGACGGCGAGCCTCGCCGATCAGTTCATATGTAACGGGGTGGATTTCGCCATTCTCCTGCTCGGCGTAAACAAGGATATCCCGCCAGCGGTTCTTCTCTTCAACACTTTTCAGCGGCTTCTGCTCAAAGGTCAGCGCCTGATGCGGACATACCTTGATACAAATGCCGCACATGCGACACTTTTCGGTGATGATAATCGTTTCCGACTCAACGCTCATTGCGCCGAAGGGACACTTCTGGATGCACTGCTCGCACAGATCACAGGCCAAAGCGTTAAAGTTTAAGGTGGTCATGGACGCGCACCCCCTTCAAGCAGACGCTTTTCCTGTAAAACGGCAGTGAGCGCCGCGGCCTTTTCGACCGTGCTGCCGGTGAGCAGCACCCTTTTTGCGTTGGCGGGCGGAGCAAACATATTTTCAACGTGGGTGGGAGATCCGACCAGCCCGCAGAGCGAAAGATTTTTGCCCGGCAGGCAGTCAAAGTCGAGCATTCGTACCGGATGGGTCAGCGCCCGCTGCTTTAAGCGGTAGGAGGGCAGGCGCGGCACGCAGACGTTTTTCTCCACCGTAATCAGACAGGGGAACTTAAGCCGGGACTTCTGCGTCACAGAAGCTAAAATCTGTTCGACCGTGATGCCGCTTTCGTCCGTCTCCAAAACTCTACCGACCCAGGCTGCGTGCGGAATGCCCAGATGCTCGGCAATGGCGGGACCGACCTGCGCGGTGTCGCCGTCGGTGGTCTGCCGCCCGCAGAGAATCAGATCTGCGCCGCCTAAAAGGCGGACGCCCTGCGACAGTGTGTAGGAGGTCGCCAGCACATCCGAACCCGCGAATTTGCGGTCGGATAAAATGACGGCGTCATCTGCGCCCATCATGTAGGCGTCGCGCATCATGGCTTCCGCCTGAGGCGGCCCCATAGTCAGCACAGTGACCTTGCCGCCGGTGCGCTCTCGTATGCACAGCGCTGCTTCAAGTGCGTAAAGATCGTATGGATTGGTACGGGCAGCCGTTCCAAGCCGCTTTAAAGAGCCGGTTTCGGGGTCAATCTCCACCTGAGAGGTCGCCGGAACCTGCTTCATGCAAACCAGAATATTCATTGTTGCCGATCAGCCTTTCTTTTTGCTTTAGTTTAAAGCGTTGAAGTTTAAACTGATAAAAAGCTTATCATAAAAAGGAACGGATTGTCCAGTCCTAAATAGTACTGGAATAAGATTTATTAAAAAATAGATACCATTTTACCGCAACCGGCTATTTGACTACAACAATATAAAACGGGCTGCGCTGCCGTTGCTCAACAAGCGGCGGGCATAACCCGCGTATAGAATTTGATTGTATAGATGTATAGCATGAACAGGAAGAATGAAAAGCAGCATGCCTTCATAATTGTCAGGACCATAAGACGCTGACGAACGATGACGCAAACGTATTAAGCGATTTAATCTGAAACACAATAGCCGCACATAGTAAAAGACCTGCCTTAAACAATCTTAAGGCAGGTCTTTTACTGGTACGCCCGACAGAATTCGAATCTGCGACCTTTGGAGTCGGAGTCCAACGCTCTATCCAGCTGAGCTACGGGCGCGTACTAATATAATGGCGCGCAACGTTTTATACGCCGACAAATATTATAACAAAGCTGTTATAAAATATCAACTGTAAGGCAAGAATATAATTAAAAATTAATTTGAAAAAAGTGTTGACATTGTTGAGCGGTCATGATATTATAGCAAAGCTGTCTGCGAGAGACGCCAAGCGAATTGAGCAACAGCCACAAAAAAGAAAAGAAGTTGTTGACAGACTTTCTTGAATGTGCTA
>JAEWMM010000288.1 GCA_023457175.1 Bacillota bacterium
CATATGGGTCACCCGCAGCGCACCGGTATTGTCCTTTAAGAACTGGCCAAAGGTCAGCATAATCTGCCGCAGCGCCTCAAAGTCGGCAGCGCCGGCAGAATCGGGCAGCACCGCCACAACATTGTTAAAACGGCCGTCCTTTAAAAACGGGCCGGGATAGCCTTCAAATAGAATGCCCTCAAAATCGACCGGTACTATTTTAAGCATGCTCTCGCTGGTGACATAGGCCCAGGGCTGCTGTGCCTGATTAAGCGTACACCATGCGTCCTGTATTTCAAGGTCGAACGAGATCCGCACCGAGAAATTGCCGTTGATCCGCAGATCGGCAGGAATGTCCAGCCGGACGGTGTCGCCCTGCGCCTTGTCCTTTTCGAGCTTTTTACTGCCGATTGGCTGGTCGTTGACATAGACGGTAACCAACGAACGATTAAAATCGAGGTTCTCGGAATACCGCATCGAAAGGCTGACCTGACTGGAGGTTGAAAGCATCCGGTTGACCGGCAGGTCCAGATAATACGAGATGCTTTGGCGGAACAGCCCGTCTACATAGCTGCCCGCTTCGGTCAGCTGGCGGTACTGCGCAAGCTCGGCTTTGGGCATCAGCGTGTTTTCGTCCGCGGTCACCCGCCGCCATAGCGTGCGCGCCTGAGCCATATAGCCGGCATTGCCCAAAAGCGTGCCGGCGTTGCGCAGCGCGCCGTCATTATTGCCGGTAACCAACAGCACATTGCCGCCCTCATCGCTTTTTAACAGCACCATGACCGCATCCTGCTCGGCCGTCTGCCGCTGCTCGTCGGTCAGCCGCTCCTTAAGGGTGGACGACAGGGCGTCGTACCGGCTGATGTACAGCCGGTATTTTCCTGAAAATAGCGCTCGCTCATCCGGCAGGCTTTTAAACCCGATATTTTCATACGCCATCTTGGCCTGACCCGACAGCCCCGACAGCGCCAGCGCGGCAGCGGTCAGTTCGGCCTCGGTGGCGTTATCGCGCACAAGCACAGTGCTTTGCCGGTTTTCAAGCGCGTCGATGCTCGAAAACTGCTCATAGCAGTCGGCCAGCGTGTTGCTGGGCATTGTCGGGTAATAGCGGACCGAGACGGTCGAATCGCCAAAAATCTGAAGCCAGTTGGCAAGCGAGACATCGTCGACGCAGGGCAACCGGTCCTGCGTCCGGATATAAGCCTCTATGGTCAGCTCGTTTTGCCCTGTCTTAATCTGGTCAATAGGAAGCGGAATAGACAGCTCCTGTATGGCGCCGTTTATACCCGGTGCCGGATGGACGGAATAGAACATGGTGTTGTTCAGCGTAAAGGTCAGACTTGAAACGGCATTATCCGCCAATTGAGATACATCGTAACGCAGCGTCAGCGTCGCGCTGCGAATATCCCACTCGCCCGCCTGAAAGTACCGGATCGCCTGAGAGAAAAGTCCGGTCAGACTTTGATCGCTTCCAAACGACTCCTCATGGATATAAGGCATATTTCCCCCGGACAGATCAATCCCACCCAGTGCGCTTGGTGCTTGCGGCTCTGCCGCTTGGCCGGGTTCGACTGCGCCGACGGACAACAGGCCGCTGAGCTGACCCAATAAAAGAATAAACAGCAAAGCGGCGGCCCATTTTCTCTTTTTCATGTTCAAGCGATGTCCTCCATTACTTAAAGCGTTCGGTTTTATACCAGGTGGTTTCTTTGCGCAGCACAATATCCTTTATATATTGTATCAGACCGTACACCGCAACGACCATCCACATTTTGGCGTAGGTAAAATACATCAGCCCGATGATCACAACGTTTGCTGCGTGCATCTCACCCTTTTCGGTTGTAACCGTCACATACGTTCCTAAAATGAACATAACGATGGCCAGCGCCCAAAGCAGATTACTGAAGCCGGCCAACGTCATATGCGCCCAGCCGCTGGCATGGAGCAGAAAAACGCTGTCCGAAATAACCAGCGAGGTCAGCAGCAAAAAATAGATCGACAAAAAATACAAAATGTCAAAGCGTACCTGCCCCGCCTTGCGGTCAAAAAGCATCGGCAGATTTTTGATCAGCACATAGATATTGCCCTTGGCCCAGCGGGTTCGCTGGCGGAACCAGACCTTCATGGTCTGGGGCTCCTGCTCCCAGGTGACGGCCTGCGGCAGGAATTTGATGCGATAGCCCATCCGGTAGATCCGAAAGCTGATTTCAGTGTCCTCTGCAATGGCGTGGATATCCCATCCGCCCATCTGCTCCAGAATGCTGCGACGGACAATAAAATTTGTCCCCGGTATTGTGCATAGCTTCATCAGCTTCCACCGGCCGGCCTGTGCCATCCATTGAAACGAAAGCGTTTCGATGTTGATAAAGCGGGTGAGCAGCGTTGCGTCTTTGTTGCGGGTGCGAAATTTTCCAATAACGGCGCCAAGCGTGCCGTCGGCGCAAATCTCGGACACCAGCAGCCGCAGCGCGTTGGGCTCGGGCGTGTTGTCGGCGTCGTAAATGACGATATAGTCTCCGGTGCAGTGCGAAAAGCCGATATTAAGCGCGTTCGACTTGCCCTTGCCGCCGGTTATACGATCGGTGTTGATAACCTTGAGATTGCGCCCGGGATGTTTTTGTTGAATCTCTGCAAGCAGCTGCGCGCTGTTGTCGGAGGAATTGTCGTTGATCACAATAATCTCATACCGGTCCTGCGGATAATTAAACGCCAGCAGCGACAGCACCGTCTGCACAATGACAATGCCCTCGTTGTGCGCCGGAACCATGATCGACACCATCGGAAAACGATCCGGCACCGGCGGCCTATAGCCTGTGGATTCGAGATAATACAGGTAGCCGCTTATAATCAGCAGAATATTGATCAGCAGCAGCGACCATATACAGCAAAGGGAAGCCAGCATCAGCACGTCGAGGGTATTCACAATCTGCTATCTCCTATAAAACATTTGTCGGTAAAGCCTGCGCCCCAGTGCAATCAAAATCAGGAATACAACGGCGCTTAGAGTGACGATCGCCAATAAGATACGGTTTGCGCCTGAGAAAAACCCGCTTAAGGTGGCCAGCATACTCTTGCGGTAGACATGGACCGTCTCAATGGTTTTTTCTTCGTATTGCGGTGTCTCCAACTGCGGGAACTTGGACTTATAGTCTGAAAGCGAGAGCCACGCTTCATCAAGCCGCTGTATGGCGGTTGAGAGTGCCGCTTCGTCTTTAAACAGCGAAAAGCGGATCATGGTGTCGACCGGCAGGCTGCCAAAGTTGAGCCGGGCATGAGAAATGCTTTGCAGCTCCTCCAACGAGAGCGCAATGCCGGGGGCGTCCAATTCATACAGTACAAGTCCTTCCTCGGCCAGAGCGGCTTTGGCCCGGACAAGCTTGTTGGCAAGCGGCTCACGCTCCGCCTCATACTGGCGCACGAGGGGGTCGTGCAAAACGATGGCGCCACCCTTGGACTGCGCATAGCGCAGCGCCTGTGTAAAACGCTTAAAAGCGGGGTAGTCGAGATTATCGTAAACCGGCATCACCCTGACGATAAAGGGAATACCGCTTTGTGCAAACTGGTCGGCAGCCGCATGCAGCATTTCAAGGTCTGAAAAGGGGTATATCTCGTCGAGCAGCACATGCATCTCGCCCGCTGTGGGGGCCGTACCGTCAAAATACTGCCTCAGCAGACCGCCGAGCATGATATAGCTCATCCCCTCTTGCGCATACCACGGCACATAAGCGGCATTTGCGAGAATGACCGCAAAGGGAAAGCTGTCTCCCGTGCTCAGCACAATATTGCCGTAGCGTTGGCTGTATGCCGGCTGCTGCGCAAGGGCGGCCGCCGTAATAAACTGGTATTGGCTGTGCTCGCCCAGTTGCAGCGTCGCGCCCAAATTTTCAAGCTCAACCGTTGCCACACCTTCCACCGGTCCGGCGTCAGGCCCTAAACAGACCGTCGGAATTCCTGCGGCCGTGGCATCGAGATACGGTTGGTTTATTGTGGTCACCACAAAGCTGTAGCGCTGCGGCAGGTCGGGGGTATAGTCGGTTTCAGACACCGAATGCACCGTTTTCCCGCTGGCGCGGATTAACGCCTCAAGCGCTGCGCGGCCTTTTTTATCATCGCAAACCAGCAGCACCTGAGTTGGCTGCGGCTCAGGCGCCTGCGGCTGCGAATCGGCCAGCGCGCCGAGTGTTAACAGTATGAATACCGCCAGAAAAAAAGCAGCGGTGCAAAAATATCGTTTCAAACGCCTCCCCCTTTCTCGGATGCCGCATATTGCGCCTGTACGCGCAGGGCTGCGAGCGCCATGAGATTGTCAAAGGAATAGGCCTGCTGTGTGGCCGCGTCGGCAAAAGCGCCGTACAGCGCGCTTTGCTTGTCGGTAATTTGCAGGGTGCGCAGCTTTTCCATCGCCGCGTCAATCAAGGCCGGATCGTCCTCGGCGTCGCCCAGCAGCGCGCAGAGCGCATAGATGGCGGTGGACTCAACCTGATTGACCGGCGAACCCTGCGGGGTATATTCTCCGTAGATTGCGCCCTGCGCCAGCGCCGCCTTGACCCAGTGCAGGGTAGCCGCACGGCTTTGTCCCACTTGAGAGAGGTGCAGCGCCGTTAAAAGCGCCTCGACCATGTTGACGCGTTCCGTTTCATAGGTTTTGGATTCAGGACAATACCGGGTCTGATAAAACGGGAAATGATCGCCTAAATAACCCTTTTGTAAAACCGCACGCATATTTTTTTGAACGGTATTCCAACGCTTATCGGTTTTTCCCAGTAAGCGCATGGTCTCCAGATCGGAAAAGCACAGTGTGCTGACGCTTCCCGCAAACGAGAGCGCTTCGTCATAGCAATCGAGCAGCATGCCGTTGTGCACGTTGGTTTGGTACAGCCGTTCGGCCCAGCTTTGGCAAAGCAACTGGTATTCAGGCGCTGAAAACGCCTGTGCGCCCTCCAGCAGCCCCCTGAAAATACGCAGGTCGTCGATGGAGGCGTTGGCGGAATAGGGCGTACCATCCTCCCGCGCCCGGTAGGACAGCAGCGCGCCGGTGTCCAAAGCTTGGGTGATAAAGCCAAGCGTTTGCGAAAAGCCCTGTTTGTCGGCGGTTGCGGCGTAGTAGCGGAGCATCAGTCCCTGAGATTCTCCCAGCACCTCGTGTCCCTGTGCCAACGCCCCTTGAGAGGAACCGCTTAAATAATTGGTATAGACGCCGCCCTGCGCGGTGAGCTGTGTCTGCACAAAGCTCAGGCAGGCTTGCTCGGCCGTGCCGGCCGGTGCGGGCGCAATAACAGCGTTTTTTTGGGCGATTCCGGCCTTTGGAGCACAGCCCGACAACAGCAAAAAAGCCGCCGTCACACAGAGGGCGCGACGAATCACGCGCATACCGCAGCCTCCTTCTTGGCTATCGGGTGTTTGGCACGGTAAACCTTTGCCCGCCATGGCAGGAAAATGGTGGCCAGTATAATAAAATTAGCGCAATCAAACGCGACATTATAAAGAAAAATATGCTTTGAAAGATCGGCGTCTCCCGCGCCGACGATCGAAACACCGACCTGTGATAAGCCAGCCAGAATTACACAGGTCAATACCAGTGTCTGCCACCTGTCTTTAAAGAAGCTGGTAAGCAGCACCAGAATCAGCCAGATGAGAACAGCCCCGGCCGTTTTAGGCATGACAGTATTTTTTAAGGTGCTGTGCAGCGTAAAGAATGCGGCTTTTTCTCCGGGCTCGCGCCCCGCGCTTCGCTCAAAATTGCCAATGGCGTCGGGCCGGATGGCGTACGCGTTTTTGGCCGTATGGTTGAGCATCACAATCAGATCATTCGGGTGGGTCAGATAGTGGGCTGCAATCGATACAAAATTGTATTTTGGGAAAAAATCGATTTTAAGCGCGTCGCTTTCCACGTCGACAGCGGGGTAGCGCTCATAATAGATTGAACCGTCGAGCAGCGCGTACTGCGGGTCAATGTCAAAGCGCTCCAGCACCTGCTCAGGATTTTCCGCCGATATCAGCACGCCGCGAGTCATGGCATGGTACTGGTTGATTTCAACAAACTCCTGCGGAATCAATATGTACACTGCCACGCCGCAAAAACAAAGCAGCGACGCGCATAGGCCGGTGATAATCCGCCGCTTGGTTCTGCCTTTTGGCCGGGGGGCTTCTTCACCATCCTCTTGCGGCAGGTTCAGCATCATTGGGATGCACAACAGCCCCAGCAGGATTCCCAACGGCGCGTTCTGCTGCTTGGCGCAGGTCAAAATAAGACCGCTGAACACATAGCCTGCCAATAAAGCATAGGGCGGATACCGCCGCTGGCGGGTCAGCAGCGCGCAGGCCATTGCCGTTAAAAAGCTGACTAAAACAAGTCCTTCGGCATAGAATGAATTAAAATAAGCAATATATCCGGTATCAAAAAATATCAGAACCGCCATTGCGGCGACAACATAGCCAAAGGGTCTCTCAAGTCCCCAGGTTGCGTAGTCAACGAGCAGATACAGTGCGACAAGCGCCCACAAACCGATCAGAAACGCCATAAAACGCACATCGAACACAGCGTCGTTTCCGGTCAAAAGCCGGTCCAGTGCAATCGCCGCATGGATAAAAGGCGTCTGCGAAGAGAGCAGGCTGCTTTCGTACTCATTAAAATACTGATAAACACCGTATTGGCTGCTGAAATAGGACAAATATTGATCCGGCGCATTGCGGTCAAGCTTATAAAGTCCGTTGCCGTTTATAACGCGGTAAAAGTCGCCATTATCCGCCATTCCCACCAGCGGAGGTATAAACAGGGTGAAAATAAGGATAAGTGCGGCAGCCAGCACAGCCATTGCGGCAGGCGACGGCATTGAAAAGCAGAATTTTCTGCGTATCGTCCACGGCATTGCAGTTGGCCCTCTTTCTTAACATTAACTGGCGAAATCAAAAATATTGTTTTCGACCCAGCATGTGTTATAATGATGACATTATAGCATAAGATTTCGCGTGTTCAAACAGAATTCAGGGTTTTTCACTGTTTAGGAAAAAATTTTATATCAATTTGTTACGAAAAAATGCTGCTATTCCGTCAAAAGGAACTATATTTAGGGGGAGCGCAATGAAACGACTCAAACTGATGCTGGTGTTTGGCACGCGGCCGGACGCTATAAAAATGGCGCCACTGCTTTTTGCCTGCCAAAAGGATCATCGGCTCGAAACGACTGTTTGCGTTACCGCGCAGCACCGGCAGATATTGGACGATGTGCTGGCGCAATTTGAAATCACGCCCGATTTTGACCTGAATATTATGCAAGACAATCAAACCCTTACCGATATTACCGCACGGGTATTAACCGGAATGGACGAGGTGCTGACACGGATCAAGCCGAATATCTTACTGGTACACGGCGATACCACCACTGCCTTGTCGGCCGGCTTGAGCGCATTTTACCATCAGATTCCTGTGGGGCATGTCGAAGCCGGTCTGCGCACCGGAAATGC
>JAEWMM010000289.1 GCA_023457175.1 Bacillota bacterium
TATTACCTGCTGCACACCCTCGGCGAAAAAAACTATGCCAACACGCTGGCGCATGACGGGTTTGCGTTTATGAAGAGATTAAAAGCCGAGGGAAAGGCCAAACGGATCGGATTTTCGTTCCACGACAAGGCCGAGCTGCTGGATCAAATATTGACCGAGCACCCGGAAATGGAATTTGTGCAGCTGCAAATCAACTATGTCGACTGGGAAGATGAGCTGATTCAATCTCGTAAATGCTACGAGGTGGCGGTCCGGCACCAAAAGCCGGTTGTCGTCATGGAACCGGTCAAGGGCGGCGCACTCGCGCAGGTGCCCGAAGAGGCGGAACAGCTTTTTAACGCCTGCCACCCCGACATGAGTCCGGCCTCGTGGGCCATCCGCTATGCGGCCTCTTTAGAAAATGTCTTTATGGTTTTAAGCGGCATGAGCAATTTTGAGCAGGTTGCGGATAATGTGCGCTATATGCAAAGCTTTGCTCCTCTTAATGAAGAGGAACGCCGCGTTATCGAAAAGGCAACCGATATCATCAAGCGAAACACGGCCATCCCCTGCACCGCGTGTCAATACTGTGTGGACGGATGCCCGAGCAATATCGCCATTCCGAAGCTTTTCTCGCTTTTTAATAACCAGCAGCGGTTTGGCCTTGTGCCGTCGTACCACACCTACTATATGAATCTGTCACAGACCCACGGAAAGGCCGTCGATTGCATTGCCTGTGGGCAATGTGAGCAGCACTGTCCCCAGCATATTGAAATTATCGAGCAGCTCAAAGCGGTCTCCCGCATTTTTGACGCTGTTTAAATCGGCCCTTCCGCGCTAATATCAAAAATGGAGTGTTTTGTATGAATGTGCTGGTTATTGACGGTCAGGGCGGCGGACTTGGCAAGCAGCTGGTCGCAGCGATCAGGGCGGCCTGCCCCGATGTGGAAATTACCGCAGTTGGAACAAACAGCCTTGCAACAAACGTCATGCTTAAAGCGGGCGCCGACAACGCTGCGACAGGCGAAAATGCCGTCATAGTCGGATGCCGCCACGCAAACGTTATTGTCGGCCCGATCGGTATGGTGATTGCGGACGCCCTGTTTGGAGAGATTACCCCGCGCATGGCGGTGGCCGTCGGGCAAAGCGGCGCAAAACGCATCCTAATTCCGATGAACCACTGCAATAACCTGATCGCAGGCATGCCCGAGCAGCCGGTCGGTCGTCTGGTGCAAAGCGCGGTGGGTCAGCTAAAGGATATCTTGGCGCAAGCTTAAGAAAAAATCGAAAGCGCACACTATTTAAAATCTATTTGGCCGGCACGAAGCCGGTCAATGCGGCAGAAGCCGCGTGGAAATAGCGTGCAGGCAATGTATTTTAATAAAATGATGTTGATGTCAGGAAGGCGTCTGCTTTTAGAAGAAAGCGGACGTCTTCCTGCGCCAATTTATAAGGAGTACTGACAATGAAAACACAAAAAATGGTTCTCTGTGCATTCTTTCTGGCGCTGGCGCTGACTTTGCCGTTTTTAACGGGGCATATTCCGCAGGTGGGCAATATGCTCAGTCCCATGCATTTTCCGGTGCTGCTGTGCGGCTTTATGTGCGGCTGGCCCGCCGGTCTCACCGTGGGGTTCATAGCGCCGCTGCTGCGCTTTATGCTCTTCGGCATGCCCCCTATCTTCCCCACCGGCATTGCCATGGCGTTTGAGCTTGCCACTTACGGCGCAGTCTCCGGCCTGATGTTCGGCAAGGTCCGGCATAATATTCCGATGATCTACGCCACGCTTGTTTCCGCAATGGTTGCCGGGCGTTTGGTTTGGGGGGCGGTGCGCTTTATTCTCGCAAGCCTCTTCAATATGGCGTTTCCGTTCTCAATGTTTTTATCCGGCGCTTTTATCACCGCGCTGCCCGGCATTGCTTGCCAGCTGGTTCTGATACCGGCCATTATCACGGCGGTTTCGCGCCGGGGCGCGCTGCCGCTAAATAATTTTGAAAAGAGAACCGGAATAAAATGATCAAAAGCGCAAAGATGATGACATCGCAAGATTATCTGGCTGAGCAGGTTGGTCTGCACCGGTCAATGCGCCCGCGGGATATGATAAAGCTGTGCTATCAGGCGGCGTTTGGCGCAGAGCATCTGCTGGGTGACCGCGCGACCGCCGAAAGGCTTTTTGAGCGGGAGTTTGCGTCGGTAACAAACGGCGCATCACCCCTTTATGAGCAGATATCTCCCGATTGCTGCCGGGTGAATCTTTTTGCGTGGAAGGAACGCGGTCTCCCGTCCGCGTGGCTTTTTCGGCTATTTGCCGAGTCGGCCGCCACGACAACCGGCTCGGACGAAGCGTTTCGCGCCCTGCTGGCAGATGCCAACGCCATTATCGCGGCGGATTTGACGCCGTTTTCACACCACGAGTGGGCGCAGGCGTTGGATGCTTATTGGCGCGAAGGCGGCGGCGCTGTGCATCACAGTGAAGAATACCGCGCGGCAGAGCAGCCCGCCTACCGGCTGGTCAGTACGAGGTTTAGCCGCCTTTTCCCGCTATTGGAGCAAATGGCGCCGCACAGCCGGCAAAACGGCGTCTGCGTCGTCGCGCTCGACGGCCGTGCCGCCTCCGGGAAAACCACGATGGCCGATCAACTGTCGCTTATTACGGGCGCGGGGGTCGTACACATGGACGACTTTTTTCTGCCCGGGGCGCTGCGCACCCAAGATCGCCTGAGCGAACCCGGCGGCAATGTGCACTACGAGCGCTTTGCACAGGAGATTTTGCCCGAAATTACGCAGTCTAGAGCGTTTTCCTATCGGCGCTTTGACTGCGCCGGCATGAATTTTGGCGATGCACGCGCCGTTTGCGCCTCCAAATGGCGTATTGTGGAGGGCGCTTACAGCTGCCACCCCTTCTTCGGCGGCTATGCCGATATCAAAGCTTTCTGCGATGTTACACCCGAAGAACAGCTGCGCCGTATCGCGCTGCGCAACGGTGCGGAAAAGGCCAAGGTATTCGCCGAGCGATGGATTCTCTTAGAGGAACGTTATCTTGAGCATTTTGAGATACCCCAAAAAGCGGATATCATCTTATGATAATAACGCGGAAGCATAGAAAAGGACAGGCTTGTGGGCCTATCCTTTTTCTCACCTTTAACCAATTCTATTTGATTTGCCGGATAACATGAGCGATCAGCTCTTCCACCGTGGGTGTTTCTCCGCTATGGGGAATACGCGCCTGCATCATCCGCTCTTGCGTAGTTTTATCGGGATTGTTATAGGCGCAGTCAATAGCAGCCTGTATCTCTTTTTTAACTTCTGCCACTGTAACGCCATGCTCCTTTGCGATTTTTCGATAGATGTCGTCCATATTCATATTGATCTCCCACTTTCTACTTTAAATGTTGTATTTAAGATAATTATACAATTTTAAAACTTTTATTTCAATACCAATAGAATTTTAAATCATGCGGATATTGCTTCATTAAAATGTACAATATTGTACATAAGGAGATGGTAGCGCATGGACGAGAAATATTTATCTGAACGCATTGCAAAATTAAGAATGCTCAAAAATGTTTCTGCTCGGGACATGAGCTTATCCATCGGACAAAACGAAAATTACATTAATCAGATTGAAAACGGAAAAACGATGCCCTCAATACAGGCC
>JAEWMM010000290.1 GCA_023457175.1 Bacillota bacterium
CCCGGTGCAGCGCCGCAACTTCGCTATGCCTCATCGGTTTCTTGTTTCTTTCATCCTTTTTGACGCAGCTTTGCAATCAATTGCTCGACCGCCTGACGCCTACATCACTTTATACCGTTATTGCCGAGCCGGTCAGGCAGTTTTCAATGCTGTTCGGATCGCTCGGCGCTTTGACCATTCCTTTCGTGTTATACGCAGTCCACACCCATATTCCGTTTGAAAGCGCGTTGCCGCTGCGTCGGGTTCCGGGCAGGCTGGTTTCGGTGGCTGTCATGATGGCGCTTTCGGTTTCGGTTATCGGCATCTATGCCTCGCAGGCAATGTATCATCTGTTTTCAAGTTTTGGCGTCTATTTTTATGAACCGATTCTGATGCTGCCGGAAGATTTGATCAGCGCTGTTTTTTATGTTTTAAACCTGACCATTGTGCCCGCCATTTTTGAGGAAATTGCCTTCAGGGGCATTTTAATGCAATCGCTGCGCCGCTTTGGCGACAGCTTTGCGCTGCTGACCTCCGCTATTTTATTTGCGCTGGTACATATTTCGCCGCTGTCGATGCCAAACGCCTTTTTAATGGGGCTGGTCATCGGATATTTTGTGTTGTTTACCGGCTCACTGCACACCGGCATAATCATCCATTTGGTGCACAACCTGTTTTCTCTGCTGATTTCTCAGCTGGGATGGCTCGATCATAGCGTTGCAAATATCATTTTTTTATCCATTCAGGCGATTTATATGATTCTGGGAATTATCGCCGTCCTGCTGCTGCTGCGCGGTTATGACAATATGTTTGCATTAAAGCACAGCGACACGATTAATCGCTCTTCTCAAAAGCTGCGCTGCTTTTTCTGTACGCTGCCTTTTGTCGCATTTTTAATTTTGATCTTTTTGCAAGCGGGGGCGTATTTAACATGACAACCGGGCTGGATCTGCAAATGATGGCGCGTGCCATAGACGAGGCGCAAAAAGCCGCCCGGCTGGGCGAGGTACCGATTGGCGCGGTCATCGCTCAAAGCGGACAGGTTATTGCCACCGGGCACAACCTGCGCGAAACCGGCCGGCATGCACTGGCCCACGCCGAAATTGTCGCGCTCGACGCCGCCTGCAAGGCGCTTGGCGGCTGGCGGCTGCCCGACTGCACGCTCTATGTCACACTGGAGCCCTGCCCGATGTGCGCCGGGGCTATTATCAATTCCCGCATTACCCGCGTGGTTTTCGGCGCTTATGACCCGAAGGCCGGCTCCTTCGGGTCGTTGGTCGACCTTTCAAAGGTCGCCTACAACCATGCGCCCCAGCTTTGCGGCGGCGTGATGGAAGCGGAGTGCGCCGCCCTGCTGCGCGACTTTTTTCGTAATCTGCGGCAAAGATGACGTTGGATGACACAGGAGGGATTATTGTTGCAACAGCTTTCGGTAGCGATTGTACCCACGCTGGCCCCGCCGCCCTTAGGCGTGCAGCTTGTTGTTTTTTCAGATCAGCGCAACTATGTGGCTGAAATAGATTCTTCCATGATGCTTGCCGCCGCATCCCGCTATGCGATACGCCACAGCGTCTATCTCGTGCCGGAGCGTTTTATTGCAGCAAACTACCTTTGCCTGTGCCTGCTGTCTCCAAAAGGGGAGGTTATTGGCGTGCAGCGCGCAACCCATCTCAATCTGGGGCTGCGCGAGCATAACTTTTTAAGAGACGATCAGATACAGGTGTTAGATACGCCATTTGGTAAAACCGCTCTGCTGGTCGATGTGGATATCAACATGCCGCAGGTGGCACGCGCCGCTGTTATGGGCGGTGCAACGCTGCTTATTTCCAGCCAGTTTATTCAGATATACGATTTCTTTGAGGACCGAATCCGCTATGGCGTCGTCAACGCGGCCTGTTCAAACGGCGTCCCGATTATAGCCGCCGCAGGGCTTGGCGGTGTTATCACGAGCGCCAGCGGGCGTGAAATCGCCGGATTTTCGGAGGACCTTCCGGTAACGGCGCAGGTCGAAACGGCCGTCCCTCCGCCCGGCCTCGATTCGATGCAAACCGCACAGGCGCTGCTACGGGCGCACAAGGATCTGATTGCCTCACCAAAGGAGGAGCAGGCTCATGTATAAGCTGCGTTTAAAAGCCTCCGCCTTTGCAATGAGCTATCTCTCAAACGAAGAAAAGGTGCGCGCGCAGGTGCGCAGTCTGCATCCTCACACCGAAAAACCCGCCCCTTTTGTCGGTGCGGGCGGCATCAAGGTCAGCGTGGTCTGCTTTACGCCAAAGCTTTATAAAAATATTCGGGATTATATCGCCGATATGAACGGCTATGTTGCGGCAGCAGCAGCCTCAGGCAGCCAGCTTGTTGCATTTCCGGAGCTGTGCGGCATGGCGGCCATGTCGGTAATGCCGGGCTTTTCGACCCTTTATGCCGAGCTTCAAAAGCTTAAAGAGGCCGGCATAGAAGAGCAGGGCGACGCACTTTTTACGGTGTGCGAGACGGTGCAGGGCTTTGTGGGCGAAATCTTTCACAACACATTTTCTCAGCTCGCAAAAAGCCATCAGATCATTATTGCCGCCGGCGGGCTTTATCAGCGGGAGGGCAAGCAACTTTATAACAGGCAGTTTTTATTTTCCGAAACCGGCGAGGTTGCCGGCATGCAGGATAAGCTCTTCCTCTCCGCGTGGGAAAAACAGACCGGTATCACCGCAGGCACAGGCATCACCCCCGGCGATACCCATATCGGCCGCATCGCCATGCTCGACGGCCTTGCGCTAAAGCATTACGAACCGTTTTTAATTGCCGCTACCAGCGGTTGCACCTTTGCCGTGGCCGGTGCGTCCCCCTTTCCCGCCACCGACTATGCACTGGCGCGTTATCGCGCGCAGGAGCAGGGACTATGCATCCTTTCGCCCGGCCTTGCCGCCAGTCGGCATTTCGGTCTGTTGTGTTCGGCGCCCGCAGGTATCTACGTACCTCGCGCCGCCATTCGCAGCCGCGACGGCATTGCGGCCGAAGGCATAGACCAGCCCGTTTTGACCGCCCGCGTTGACCTCGTCCGTGCAGCCTCGCAGTTCGACCTTTACAGCGACGATAAAAACCCCCGTTTTTTTCAGCGGCTGATGCAATAGACCGGTTTATGAGACAACTAAACAGAGAAGGCATCCTATTGTGGACTACCCGTAAAAAGGATGATCCACCTAAAATTGGGATGCGCCACAAGGATAAATTTTATGCCCATCCTATAGGGTAAATTAAAAAGGGAATGCAGCTTAGAAAGTTGCGTCCCCTTTCGTTTTATCCTCCACGTTTGGTCTTCACTCTTCTTTTATGCGATTTTAATGGTATATGTGACATGGAAATGAACGCAGTAGCCCCTCCCTTAAAAACTACGTGATGCTTGCATGGCAATTTGATCTGTGCTAGTCTTAATAAAAGAAACGTATTGTTACCATTGCAATTACCGGAGGCAGCATGAAAAAAAATAAAATTTGGAAAGTACCGCGCCCTTTTCTTTTCCTTTATATTTCCTATTAGCTTGCTTATCCGCCGCATCAATAGCATGAAAAAATCAGACCGTATTATGGCAGGCTTCATTTTATTGCTTCAGGTTGCCATTACCTTTGCGTTTTATCGAGCCAAGCCGGAGTGGACTTTTCTTCTGAAAAAGTATAATAACATGTTACCAGACAGCATTAATATACCAGATGCTGTCAATGACTTGTTTTTTACAGGGATGATTATTGTTTTTACCTTTATCTTTCCGTTTGCCGTCTATTTTCGGCAGCCGATGACAGCTATCGACATGCTGTTTGCGTTGACCTTTTCAGCGGGTTTTTTAGGCACTAGGACGGTATTTTTACAAAACAAGAAAGATAGAATTAAACATTTGCCTTTTTTAACCTTGGCCGGGCTTTTCTATGTTGTTTGCTCCCATCCTGTGCCGAATCCTACCGCCAGTGCACTAATTCTTCTCTGCATGTTTTGCTTTGAAATGGCGGTATCTATCGGCCTGCAAATATATAAAGCCGTAAAGTCCTAGCATGAAGTTATACATAGAGAGGCATCTCCGCTCCGCCCTAGAATTTATGCCTAAACTAATTTTTGCCGCTAAGCAGTCTGCCGTTGAGCGGGGCAGCTTGGCGGCTATAATAA
>JAEWMM010000291.1 GCA_023457175.1 Bacillota bacterium
GGTAATATGCCCTTTTAGGGCTGGTGGTTTTGATTTATGGCTCAAAAATAAAGTTGTACCAGAACCCACGGCTTGGTGTATAGGCACATTCGTCACAGACAGCGCTTTTGCCGACGGACTAAAAAGGAGAACACGCCCATGAATACTCCGCTCAGGCTTGTGCTGATACGGCACTCGATAACTGCCGGTAATCTTGCCGGCCAGTACATAGGCAGCATTGACCAGCCGCTTTGCCAAGAGGGTATTGAACTGGCGCAAGCCGCTGCTCAGCTTATGCCCCCGGTGAACCGGGTTTACCGCAGCCCCATGCTGCGTTGCCGCCAGACGGCTGAAATTTTATATCCTGATCACCTCTCGCACGCGGTGGCCGACCTGCGCGAGACCGACTTTGGCATATTCGAGGGCAAAACCTATGCCGAGCTTGCCCCCGACCCTGATTATCAGGCGTGGATAGCCTCAGCGGGTACATTGCCGCCTCCGTGCGGCGAGGCCACCGCGCATTTTACAAAACGCTGTGTTGCAGCCTTTTACGGCATATTACAAGAGCTAGCGCGTGATCATATTGCCTGTGCGGCCTGCGTCATGCACGGCGGCAGCATTATGGCCATTATGGCTGCGCTCACCGACCCTCAACGCCCTTTTTATAACTGGCAGGCAGAGAACTGCGGCGGATTTATTGTAAAGGCTGACCCTCAATCGGGCCGACTGGCGCTCTTAGAAACGCTGCGGGTAAAATGTGAGACATATGGTTGATGAACTTACAATGTTGCCAATATTGCAGGTTCATCAACCATATGACCATCTTTGCTATCGCCCTTATGTGGCAACGTTATTTTGCGCTAACGCGCAGGTACGCCCCAACCCTCTGCCCCCCAGAAACGATGGGGAACGGCGGAGCCGCAACGGGTACGCATGCCGCTCATGACAGACTTTTTAAAGCGGCAGCGCTGCATTGCGATCACGCGCAGGAACGCCCCCGCCCCCTGCCCCTTAAAAAACTCAAGGGAACTTTAAACGCCCCACATGAGGATGTTAGCGTCCCACCCGACGTCAGCGGGTGCGCATCCAGCTCCAGACTTGTTACGTGGTTATACCTCACAGGTTAGACCTGCCTCTTAGGGTGCGTTGTTGCTTCCGTCGCGCTAACGTACCGACAAGGCAAGGAGCGCACACTTGGCAGGCGTTATAAGGCGCTGCGTATTTCTTTTGGGAGACGCTTGTGGCAGCTTTTCAAGTTAGTTAGCTATAAAAACAGCCTTTCATGCCATATTTTAACTTTGTCATTTTTCGGCTGAAGAAAATTACAAAATTATAACAAACCTGTTGCATTTATGGATAAGATATGCTATGATGGCTACAGTAATCTTCCAGTTGAGGGTTACTTATCCGCAGGGGGGTAAAATGCTCTTCATATCCATGGTTTTACCTGTCCCTATTGACACAAGTTCCTTTGGCCGGTGTTGGAGAGCGTCGGCTGAAAGATATGATCTTAATTTAGGAGGAATATTCCAATGAAAAAGACATTTGCTCTTGTTCTGGCCGTTGCGATGGTCATGAGCCTGGCTGCGGTTTCTTTCGCTGCCTCTAATGCCAAAATCGCTCTTGTCGGCCCCTATAAGTATGACGGCGACATCGACTCCGGTAAGGGCGCCATGAAGAACGCCGTTCTCGCGTACGGCAATGCTGCTTACTGGCAGATTCTGTACGGTGCTACCACCGCTAACACCGCTGTTACCGATTACGAGGCCATTGAGAAGCTCAAGGTTAAGGCCAAGTGGGAAATGGGCTCCGATCTCGTTCAGGGCCTTTCCATCGTGAAGAAGCGCATTGGCGCTGACGTCGTAACTGTTGGTTCCAACGACTTCTATAAGGACAAGGGCGTTACCAGCACGACTGCTGTTCCCGGCGATCTGGTTCTTCCCACCGGCGAGGCTTATGCTTACTTTGTAGAGCTGAAGACCGTTGCTAAGGAGACCACCTCCGACGCCGACATCATCGGCACCCTGACCTTCAACAAGAAGGCCACCTCCGGCGCTACCGCTGGCACTCCGAAGGCTTATGTGTTTGACGACGAAGAGATCGACATCTCTGTCAACCTCTTCTACGGCGACACCTGGCTGACCGCTAAGAGCCTGCTCATCGACGGCTCCAGCACCCATCAGCTGAAGTGGGACACCAACTACGCGCTGAAGTTTGACTCTGACGAAGAAGTTGAGCTTGAGTTCGGCAAGGACCCCAACGAAGGCACCTTCACCATCGACGTTTCCGGCCAGGGCAAGGTGTTCTTTAAGTATGACACCAAGGCTAACGACGCTATCGTTGCTGCTAACCCCGGCGCCAAGATGTTCTTCTTGAACTTCAACAACCCCAAGTTCAACCGTACCGGCGAGTTCATGTATGAGATGGAAGACGGCGCTTACGTTTACGAGATCGTTGACGGCAAGCTGGTCACCATCCCCGGCGCTGAGTATGACGAAGGCGACGAGGCTTTCTACTTCTACACCCGCGCTCTGGGCTCCTATGTCTTCTCTGACGTAGAGCTTGTTGACGCTGTTGTTGACGCCCCCGTTGTTGACGCTCCCACCGAGGTCACCAACCCCGGCACCGGCGCTGCTGCGTAAGTAGGTCGTTTTAACGGAACACTACCGTAAGGTAGAATCAAAAAGCCGCTCTCCTCTCCGGAGCGGCTTTTTATTTTTAGTCCGCCTTTGTTCTAAACGATGCTCTTAGCATAGGTGGCTATATTATCGCATAATGCAACTTGCATTGTGAGCACCGGTCTATAAAAGGCCCGCCTTATTAAATATACCGGTCGGCATTATCAGCAGGTTTTTCGGAGATATGACATAAACACATTATTACTTGAATTGACGATTTGAATATGATTAATAAAGAGAATTTGTCGCTGGTCATCTTTGATATGGATGGCGTCATCATAAACAGTGAACCCCTGCACCGCATGGCATTCGAACAAATAAAAAACGAGCTGTCTAAAGGCACCGAGGTAGACGTTGAGGATACGGCAGGCGCATCTGCAGTCGAGGTGTATCAAAATCTGCTCAAGGCTTGCCCGCCCTGCGCGCTTACGCCCGAAGAAGTCGCCTCGCGGCATTTTGAGTTTGTCTGGCAGAATATCCGCGATACAGCGCTTGCCAGCGGCATGGATGGCTTGCCAAGCTTACTGCAATTAATCGATCGAAAGGGCTGTAGCTATGCCGTGGCATCCAGCTCTCCGCGCAGCTTTGTCGAAAGCTGCCTGACATCGGTCAACATGCTGACCAATGCCAAAGCTGTGATATGCGGTGACTCGGGCTTTCCGGTAAAGCCGGAGCCGGATATGTTTCTGGCCGCTTTAAAAGCAGCCGGCGTACCCCCACAGCAGGCCGTTATCATCGAAGATTCCCGCCTCGGCACCATAGCAGCCCAAAAGGCCGGTATACGCTGCATCGGGATTAATAATCCGGACTCCGGCGCGCAAGATCTCTTTGCAGCCGGTTGGATTGTAGAAAATCTTTATCAAGCGGCCGAAATTATTAAAAGTCTTTAGGGTCTGAACCTAAAATAATGATTTAAAGCCTTCTGGTCGGCAGGCTGCCGTACTATCAGACAGGGTGTATAAAGCAGGTGCTTGCGCAGCAGCGCAAGCACCTGCTTTATACACCCGATGTGATATTGCATAGGCCCAAATTAAAATTACCAGTTGAACTGGTGGTATGCACCAGCCCTAAAAGGGCATATTACCGGCACGCCTCTTAAGAGGCCCTGAAAATTCCCCCAAGCGCATCACATGCACTGCGACTGCTAAAGCAGTGAACTTCGTAAGCTTTTTGTTTGCAATGAGCCAAGCTATTGTCATTCGCTTCGCTCAATGCTTAAAGCTAAAGCATACGGGGGCCCCCACCGGCAGAGCCGGTGGTTTCCAGTATAATGAAAGCTGTGCGCCCATCTGATTTGACGGGCACACAGCTTTTTGAGATTCTGATTATCTTTGAATACACGCTTTATCGAACGAGGGGTTAAAGGCGTAAAAGTTGTTGGAATCCAATTCTTCGGTTACAAGGCGCAGCGCCTCGCCAAATCTTTGGAAGTGGACAATCTCACGTTCGCGCAAAAATACAATCGGGTCACGGACGTCGGGGTCATCAACGAGTCTCAGAATATTGTCATAGGTGGTTCTGGCCTTTTGCTCCGCCGCCATGTCCTCGGTCAAGTCGGTAATCATGTCGCCCTTTGATTGAAAATATGCCGCAGTAAAAGGTACTCCGGCAGCCGAGCAGGGATACAGACCCAATGTATGATCTATGTAATACGGCGCGAAGCCCGCCGCTTCAAGCTGCTGCGCATTTAGATTTCTGGTAAGCTGATGGACAATAGCGCTGACCATCTCCATATGTGCAAGCTCTTCGGTTCCGATATCGGTCAACACCCCGGCCACCGCGCGGTTCGGTGCGCTATAGCGCTGCGAAAGGTAGCGCATGGATGCGGCGAGCTCACCGTCCGGCCCGCCGAATTGCGATATGATAGCCTGCGCCAGCTTCGGGTTGGGGTTTGTGATGCGCACAGGGTATTGCAACCGCTTGTCATAAGTCCACATGGTCAATCCTCCTCAATTTCCCAAGGCCAGGGTGTCTCAATCCATCGCCAGCCGCCCGAACTGGTATCAACGGTACATGCGCGTATTGGCCCGACAACTCTTTGATAATCTTCGCTGGCCTGCATGAGCTGCTGCTGCTTTCTGCGGTAATATTCCAGCGCGTTTTGGTCGTCGGGGTGGGTATCAAGGTACAAAACCGCTTCGTGAACCGCAAAGCAGGACTGTGCGAGCTGCTGGGTCGCTTGCGCCTTATTGACGCCGTTGCGGTTGGACTGCATGGCTGCAACGGCATTCATGCTGCGCGCCGGCATCATGTTAGAGGACGCCATGCTGTTTTGTACGGCTGCATTTTGCATGCTTCTTGCGTTCTGGGTTGGTGTTGTCCCTGACAAAGTGCCGTTGTTCTGAGCCAACGCCGCATTCTGCTGCGCCAACATATCCTGTAGCGTTGTCGTGGTGGTCTGCGGCATCATTCTGCTGCCTTGCGCATTCATCATATTTTGCAGATTGGCCGCGTTCTGGGCGGACATGATATTGTCCAGCGGCAGTGTGTTGTCGGGCAGCATCATATTGTCAAAAATCATTTGCACACGCCCCCTATCACCATAAACGGGAGATCCAGTTCAGGGAAAACGGTGCCGCGCTGCAAGCCCACTGCGGGATCATACGTTTGTGACCATCCTTGCATCGGGACATATGCCATTGCCAACGGCAGTGTGACCGGCGTGGGCATGTCAGTCTGTGCCATAGCAGGCAAGACCATATGCGACGGATAACACATAGCCGCCTGTTGCTGACGAAAATCCAAAGCAAAAACTCCTTTCAAGATAATCTTACTCCATCCTATGAATCACCCTGTATCAGGGGTGACTCGAAACCCCACGCAAGGCGCAATATAATTGCTTTCTTTTTCGCGCCTTATTGCATTTTTTTTCAAAATAACGCATAATAGAAAAAAATGAAATTCATGACGCCCTTTTAACAATCGTTTGCCCGGCGATGACATCAAACGCTTTAAAATCGCCCTGCCTGACGGATTTTTAATTTTTGCGGCTAAAACGCCGCTGCCAAAAGGAGCCTTTTTAGCCAATGTCAAAACAAATCTGGAAGGGCAGCACCCTGCTGGCGCCTATGCCCGCGGCGCTTATCACCTGCGGAACGCTGGATGCACCCAATATTTTTACAGTGGCATGGACGGGTATCGTGAATACCCAGCCGCCCAAGACCTATATTTCGGTTCGGCCGGAGCGGTTTTCTTATCCGCTGATCCGCCAGTCCGGCGAATTTGTGATTAATCTTACCACCCGTCCGCTCTTGCGCGCCGTGGATTTTTGCGGAGTGCGCTCCGGACGGGACACCGATAAATTTTCCGTGTGCGGCCTGACGGCCGAGGCAGCCTCCCAACTGAGCTGTCCCATGCTGGCCGAAAGCCCGCTTTCGCTGGAATGCCGTGTCACCGATGTGCTGGAGCTGGGGTCGCACCACATGATGCTGGCCGATATTGTCGCGGTCAACGCCGACGAAGCGCTGATTGCCGAAAACGGCAAGCTGCAGCTAAACCACGCCGATCTCATTGCATTTGCGCACGGGGCATATTATGAGCTGGGTCGGCAGCTCGGCACGTTTGGCTACAGTGTGGCCAAGAAGGCCGCCGCCAAAAAAGGCCGGCCGGCCAAGGGCGGCCATGCCGGACGTAAGTCTTAAAAATAAAACCCGATTAAAATGTATAAGCCCGCGCGGTCCGTTTTGCCTCTGGCGTTGTTATCTCCCTGCCGGACATCGGCTCTGCTGCGCCCGCCTTGCCGCATTCAACAGCACGTTATTGCGTTTTTAATCGGCGTTTATAGTCAACAATTTGGAAACAGCAACAGGATTGGCCCGGATATGTTGCCGCTTACCTAAGGACGACAATTTGGCAAGACGCAAAACAGGCTGCCAAAACAACTCTATCTTTAAGTTGCTGGACCTGATAGTATAAGAGAGGATCGACCCGTTCCTATATCGGGCCGTACACCGCTATGACAGATTCCATCTTTTGCTGTCCCATCTGCAAAGCGCCGCTGCAAGATACCGGCTTGGCGCTGAAATGCGGCGGCAATCACAGCTTTGACAAGGCGACCCAGGGATATGTTCATCTGCTGCCGCCCAATAAAATGCATGCAAAGCTGCCGGGCGACAGCCACGAAATGGTAGCGGCCCGACGCAGGTTTTTAGAGGCAGGCTTTTACCAACCGTTTCGCGACCGCATCTGCGCGTTGATATCGGACGAACTGCGCGGCAGCACATCTCCCCTGCTGATTGACGCGGGCTGCGGAGAGGGCTATTATACCGATGCCGTCCGCCGCGCGGCCAAAACCGTATGCAGCCCTCCCGTAATCTGCGGGTTTGATATTTCTAAGCTGGCGGTCAGGGCTGCGGCCGGGCGCAGCCGGGAATTGCAGCTGGCGGTGGCAAGCTGCTTTGATATTCCGGTTCGGGACGCCTGCGCCGATGTGCTGCTGAGCGTTTTTTCACCGATTGTTCCAGTTGAGTTTGCCCGCGTGCTCAAACCGGGTGGCATGCTGCTGCTGGCAGTGGCGGGCGAGCGCCATTTGCTTGGCCTAAAGCAGCTGCTCTACGATACGCCTTATTTAAACGCCTGTAAGGAAACAGCTTATTCGGGATTTTCTTTTGAAAGCCGTATTCCGGTGCGTACGCACGCCGTGCTGACCGATGGGGGGTTGATTTTTGACCTGTTTACCATGACCCCCTACTACTGGAAAACCCCCGTCGAAGGCAGCCGCCGCCTACAGCAAGCCACCCGGCTGGAGACCGAGCTGGGCTTTGATCTGCTTATCTATCGCCGTCAGGAGTGAGAGACGCCATGAAGCATCTGATAACCGGTGCGGTTTCGCTTTGTGCCGCAGGTATCGCCTATAGCTATTACCAGAACAACGCGCTGCAAGTGACCCGCCACACAATAAAGGCCGGTTTGGCAAAGCCGATTAAGCTGGCCTGTCTGGCGGATCTGCACGGCAAGCAGTTTGGCAGCGGCAACAGCCGCTTAATAGCGCGGGTGCGCGCGTTGACGCCGGATATAATTGTTCTGCCGGGCGATACGCTCAGCGCCGACTGCCACAACCTTGCGCCAACGGTTGAAACGCTGCGGACGCTTCAACGCATTGCCCCCTGCTTTCTCATCGCAGGGAACCATGAGCACCGCTCAGGGCGCTGGCCTGAGATTGCCGCAAGATTTCGCGGCGCCGGGGTAACGGTTCTTGAAAACACGCGTTTCGACGGCTATATTCATGGGGTTCCCGTGCATATACTGGGGTTGGA
>JAEWMM010000292.1 GCA_023457175.1 Bacillota bacterium
ACCCAGCCCTTATCACTAAAGGTACAAACCAGCCGTTCGGTTTTATCCGCCATGTCGTAAACGACCACCGATTTTTCGGTGATGTCGGAGCGGTTGCGCGACCTGCCCTGATATTCAAAGACTGCCATAAGCTTTGTGTCGTCGATCCACCCGATCTCCTGTGTTTCCCAGCCCTCTCCACCGTAGGATATGGGGATGGTGACCGCCGCAGGTGTCTCAGGGGCGTCCGTCGCGATGCCTGCTTCTGTTTCGCTGGGTTCAACCGCCGAAGCGGCTTCGGAGGCGATGCCGGACGGGCGGTTCGCCGGGACAGGCCCGCAGGCCGCCAGCGCCGCAGCGACGACGCAGCAGAGACCGATCATCCAAATGCTCTTCAGCGGCATAGCGCTTCCTCCCCTTTTTTACAATCGCTACGCATAAAGCCGGGCAGCGGCGTGCGATCAGGTTATTTAAAGTACAGATCCTTGGTCGGGAACTGCGGCTCGCAGGTATAATTGACGCCAAGCTTTAAGAACGTCGCGCCGTCGGCCTGCGTGATGATGTCGGAACAGTGCGCGTCACAGCCGCGCAGCTTGGGCAGCTGCTTCATCGCCAGCTCGGCGGTGGGGTTGGTCGCAGCCGAGATCGAAAGCGCCTGCAACACCTCCTCAAGCTTTAAAACCGGATAACGTGAGCCAAGCACCTCTTTTTTAAGCCGGACAATCGGCTCAAGCACAATGGGCGAGATAAGCAGAATCTCATCCGCAAGCCCGGCTAAAAGCTTGATGGAATTGAGCACCGCGCTGGCGGTGTCGTTCATCAGCTCGGAGGATTTGCCGGTGACAATCTGGCCGTCGGGCAGCTCAATGGCCACCGCGCTTCTGCCGCTGTCCTTCGCCTTTTGCACGGCGGGCGCGACGGTACGCCGGTCGGTCACGCGCAGCCCCAGCGAGCTCATGAGAAACTCGATGCGCTGGCAGGCTTCAAGGTCGCCCTCGCCCTTCTTATAATCGCAACGCGCCTTAAAATAGCGGCGGATAATTTCCTGCGAGGCCGCATCGCGCACCGCCTGGTCGTCGGTGATGCAGCTGCCGATCATGTTGACGCCCATATCGGTGGGAGAGGCGTAGGTATCTCCGCCGAGAATACGATTAAGAATGGTGCGCACAACCGGGAACGCCTCAATATCGCGGTTGTAATTGACGGTGGTGACGCCGTAGGCCGACAGGTGGAAGGGGTCGATCATATTAACATCCTTTAAGTCTGCCGTCGCCGCCTCGTAGGCCACATTGACAGGATGCTGCAACGGCAGGTTCCACACCGGAAAGGTCTCGTACTTGGCATACCCCGCCTTGACGCCGCGCTTTTGCTCGTGATAAAGCTGCGACAGGCAGGTGGCCAGCTTGCCGCTGCCCGGGCCGGGCGCGGTAACCACCACCAGCGGGCGGGAGGTTTCGATATAAGGGTTGGCGCCGTAGCCCTCGTCCGAGACGATGATGTCCACGTCCGAGGGGTAGCCCTTGGTCAGCGTATGCACGTAAACCCGTTCGCCGCGCATCTCAAGCTTTTTGCGGAACATGTCGGCCGCGCTCTGCCCCGAATACTGGGTGATGAGCACCGAGCCGATGTAGAGGTCCATCCGGCGCAGGCTATCGATAAGGCGCAGCACATCGAGGTCATAGGTAATGCCCACATCCGAACGTACCTTATTCTTTTCAATGGCCGTGGCGCTGATGCAAAAAATAATTTCGGCCTGCTCGCGCAGCTCCCACAGCAGCTTGACCTTGCCGTTTAAATCAAAGCCGGGCAGCACGCGGGCAGCATGAAAATCGTCAAACAGCTTGCCGCCAAATTCCAGATACAGCTTGTCGCCGAACCGCGTGACCCGCTCGCGTATCTTTGCACTCTGCTGCCTGATGTAGGTTTCATTATTGAACCCCTGTTTAGTCATCCTGTCAACATCCTTTTTAATTTCGTTCATCAAACGTTTATTTTAACACAGAATGGGCGCGCTTTCAATCAAAGCCGGACATCTTGCAAAAATCTTAGACTCACGCTGGACTTTACCGCTTAGCGAGGGTATAATAATATAGCTTATTTTCAATAATTTTGATCTCATAGCGGACGATTTAAGGAGGAAACAAAAAATATGACTATTAAAAAGCTGGCGGCGCTGGGGTTAGCGCTGGGTATAGCGGCTTCTTTAGCCGGGTGCGGCAACAAGGAGCCTCAGATTGCGGCCACTTATAACGGGGGCTCTATTCCCGCGGGTGTTTATATCTTTAATCAGGTCAACGCCATGAACGAAGCCTATCAAAAGGTGGCAAACCCCTACGGCGATATTCTCTCGCAGGAGATCGACGGCGTCAAGGCCGAGCAGTGGATCAATAACCGCACGGCGGAGCTGGTTAAAACCTATGCGGTTGTCGCCACCGAGGCTGCCCGGCTGAATATTACGCTGGACGAGTCGGTCGCCGCTTCGATAAAGCAGTCGCTCAACAAGACCTGGGGCGCTGAGGGGAAAAGCATGGAGCGGATGGGCATTTCGCTGGCCTCGGCCGAGGCGGTTGCCAACAGCAGTCAGCTTGCCAATCAGGTCTTCATGGCCTATTATGACGAGGGCGGCGAAAAGGCCGTACCGGCGGCCGAGCTGAAGACCTATTTCACCGACAACTACCGCCGCGCGCTGATGCTTGTGCTTTCAAAGCGGGATATCTCGACCGGCGTCACGCTGGACAGCGGCAAGCGCGACGAGCAGAAAAAGCTTTACGAGGGTTATAAGGCCCGCGTTGAGGCCGGCGACCCGCTGTTCGACGTAATCGTCGCGGAAAACGATCGCGCCAAGGCCGCGGCCGGCAACACTCAGGAAACCCCTGCGCTGGTTGAAGCCGAGCAGGAAGTTCTGGTAAATAAGGGCAACACCGCTTATCCGCAGGCGCTGCTTGACCAGATTTTTTCTTCCGCCAAGAAAAATATACCTGAGTTTTATGAAGATGACAACTATTATGTGATTTATGAGCTGCGGGATACGCTCGGCGACGGCACAGCCTTCACCAACGCCAAGGCCACGCTGCTCAGCGCCTATAAGGGTGCGGAATTCCGTCAGGATATGATTGCGATGGCCGATGCCATCGGCTTTAAGCTTGATACCGCCGTCACCGATAAGTTCAAGGTCTCCAAGCTTTTAGAAGGCGCCGCCTGATATACAGTCAGACGGCTTAAATCCGCATTGTCTTGTTGATCTGTCTTGCGCCCTTGTCAGATACAAAATATTCGCGTCAATCCTGTTTCTGTTTTCAAGCCGCTTGATTACAACACAAATTTTAAGCCCGCGCCCCGACAGCGTTTGCTGCGGGCGCGGGCTTTTGCGTTTCTTCAAGACGTTGACGGCCTTTATTATATCGTCAAACCACTTGAAAACCAGACAGTCTTAGCGGTCTGTTTTCCGTGCTGCTGCGTTGCCTTACCTGCCTAAGCGCCGGCCTGCCCGAATCGTCTTTCTTGCATCACAAAAAATATCCGCGCAAATGCAAGGGCGCGTTTCAAAGTTAAGCGGCTATATTTTGCGGCATTCAAGATAATAGCGTTTATCGCGCGCTTCGCCCATCGAAAAGCTCTTGCGCACAAATGCGCCGTTCTTGCGCACCACTTCAAAAAGCGAATCGCGGTCGAACGCCGAAAAGACAATGGCCAGCCGGTCGGGCCGGTCGCCCAGCGCGCGGCACTCCTGCGCGCCGTGGACATATTCCAGCTCCGCCTCGGGGTGGTTCTTAAGCCATTCGTCCAGCTTAGGCTGCAGAATCTGCGCGTCCGGCGGATTGGCCGCGTCAAAGTCCAGCGTGCGCTGAACCTCGATGGGGTCGACGTTATAAAGCAGCCGGTGGATCGGCTCAAAGCGCAGCGCCGGGTCATACAGGTTCACCAGCTCGGCCAGTGCCCAGCGGGCAGGGTGCGTCTTTTGCTGTTCAGGAGAAAGCGTGGGTTTCAATGCCTCCCAACAGGCCTTGGCCGCCGCGAAGGAATGGTTTCCATCTCCCATCGCAAACAGAAAATTGTCGCCACCCTGCGTTTTGAGCGCTTTGAGTATATCGGCAATCTGCATCAGCAGCGCCGGGGCGTCCACACGGTAGCCGGTGCTATGCCCGCCGCCCTGCATCAGCGTAAAGTCGTATAAGCATTCCAGCGACTCGGCCTGATCGGCCAAAAGGCGCATGAGGCGGTTTTCGCGGTCGTCAATGAGCACCATAATATGCGGCGTTTCAAGCGGTGCGCCGCTGCGGATCTTGATGCGCGGGGGAAGGCGTTCGACAATGGTGCCCTCAGTGGCGCGTATCATCGACCTAGCGTCGCCGGCATAATCGTACTGCTCTAAAT
>JAEWMM010000293.1 GCA_023457175.1 Bacillota bacterium
CCGTAGTTGCGTCCAAACATGTTGTACGAAACGAAGACAGCGAACAGTGCCATCAGCACCGCCTGCGCGGCCAGAATAATGCCCATCTGGCCCGCGACGGGCGCCAGCTTGGTGATATCGATCGACATCAGCACGAGCGCGAGATAAAGCTCCAGGAACATGTGCTCAATCGCGTCGACCTCAGGCGTGTAGAACTTGATGTTCGCAGCCTCCATCACGTTGCGCGCAATCGCACCCGCAAAGAGGCAGCCGATGAACTTGGGCATCTCGATATAAGGGATATTATCAAGCAGAACATAGATCGGCATGCCAAGTGCTGCCAGCAGCAGCGTGAGGGAGAACATCGAGATCATGCGCCCGTTGTTAAGCTCGGGCGCTTTGCCGCTCAGAATCGCCTCCGGCTTGTCGTTGGGGTCGGATTTGAGCATATGCCGTCTGATCAGGAACGCCGCCACCGGACCACCGATCAGCGAGCCCATGACATTGCCCATCGTACCGGCCGCGACACCGATCGTAACCGCGTCCTGAGCGCCCATTTTCTCAAAAATCGCACCGAAGGCGGAGGCCGTGCCCACGCCGCCCGACATGGCGGAAGAGGAGCATTGAAGCGCCAACAACGGGTCTAGCCCTATGAGATTGCCAAGCACTAAGCCGACAATATTTTGCAATGTAATCAGCAGGCAGGCGGCAATCGCAATCATAGCGCAGAGCTTACCGCCCGCTCTTTTTAGCATTTTGAAACTGAAGCCAAAGCCCACGCAGAGGAAAAACAGGTTCTGGCACAGATCTTTCATTACGGTATCGTTGAATGAAAATGAGATTGTACCCGACAGCTTGATCAGCGAAACAGCCAACGAAAAAATCAGTCCGGACACAACGGGGGCCGGAATCGCGTATTTTTTGAGCGCCGCCGATTTACTGACAATGGCGCGCCCCATAAAAATGACAATGGCCGCAAAGCCCAATGTGGTCAGATATTCAAATTTAAACGAAGCGATTGCACCCTCCGCCGCGGGGGTATAGGAGCCAAAATACTCTAGAATCTCTTGCATAATCTTCTACCCTTCTCTTGTATGTTCGACATCATTCGCCAGCTGGAAACATACATAAGTATACGGATAGAATAGCGCCACTTCAATTTTAGTAGCTATTGTAGGTGTTTCGTAATTATAGTTTTTGATCGGCTAGGCCTTTTATGACAATGTGGCAGATATATTTTTGTCGATATTATACAATTTTGTATTTGATGGAAGGTCGCCCGCCGGTCTGATAATCGATGGCGCTGACCACCTGATTTGTTTCAAGCATATAGTTCATATAGCGCCTGACCGTAATGCGGGAGAGGCTGACATGACCTGCGATCTCTTCGCTTGTAAAAAATCTTGTGCTGTTGCCGCTTAAAAACTGCCGGATCATCGTCATTGTGCTTTCGTTAAGGCCCTTTGAAAGCGTTTGCATCATTCTTTTAGATTCCCCCGCGCCCTCGGAAACTATCACGCTGTCTATCTCCTCCTGCTTAAGCGTAGCGCAAACGTCCTTCCACCGGGCCATTGTATACTTAAACCGCTCAAGCGCCGCCTTAAAGCGCTCATATTCAAACGGCTTGACCAGATAATCGATAACGCCCCGCGAGAACATGCTTTTGACAATCTGCACGTCGCTGGCCGAGGTAACCATGATGATGGCGGGCGCTTTACCCATGCCGTGCAGCATATCCACAAACGCCATACCGCTCATCATCGGGGTGTAATAGTCGAGAATAATCAGGGATACATCGTTGTCCTTAAGATATTCCAGCGCCTGCGCCCCGTTTTGAAAAACGCTTTTAACCGCGAATCCGGAGGTATCCTCGACGTATTGACGGTTTATAGCGGCAACCATCGCGTCGTCTTCAATAATTTTAACCTGATACATCCCGCATATCCTCTCTTACAAATGTTACGGTGAAGGCCGTTCCCTCGCCCGGCTCGGTTTCGACCTCAATTTTTCCGCCGTACTGTGAGACGATTCTATTGACTGTGAAAAGCCCGGTGCCGCGGTATTCCCCCTTGGTGGAGAAGCCGTTCTCATACATTCTTTGAAAAACCGCGCCGGATATGCCCCGGCCCGTATCCTCGCAGACAATGATGTTGCAGTCGGGGCGGCAATAGAGGCCGAATTTGATCTCCCGAAGTTCAAAAGCGCCGCCGCCGAGCTCCTCGATCGCGTTCTCCAAAAGGTTGCCGATAATCGTCATCATGTCGCTGACCGGCAGCAGCAGATCCTGCTCGATGCAGCCGCTGTCCCCCGCCAGCGTCAACGAAATGCCACGCTCGGCCGCGTGAATCATCTTGCCAATGATCAGAGCGCACAGCTCGGAGACACGTATCTGGTCGGCGGTCTGGCAGATGAGCTGTCCCGAGATCAGGTTGCTGTTCAAGATAAAGTGCATGGCTTTTTGGCTGTCTCCGCTTTGGAGATAGCCCAGTATCACATGCAGCTTGTTTGAAAACTCGTGATTATAGGCGCGCAGCGCTTCGATCATGCTTCTTGCGCCGAAAAGCTGGTCGGACATGTGCAGCATCTCGGTGCGGTCGTACAGAATGGTTAAGACGCCCTGCACCGGCGCAGCGGCACTGCTGCGGATCGGAATTTCGCTCGCGAGCACCGAATGCCCGCCCACACGCCACGAGCGATGATCCTCGGCCTTTGTGCCGCGCAGAATCATATCGTGCCGTGTGTCGGGTAACAGCTCGGTAAGGGGCCGCCCCTCCATCGGAGGATCTTCACCGATAATTTTTCGGGCGGCGGCGTTGGCGAACAGGATATTTCCGTCGATGTCGGAAGCGATTATCCCCTCCGAGATGGCACTCAGCACCTCATCCTGCTGCAAATAACGGCTTAAAAGCTCCTCCGGCCCAAGGCCCATGAGCGTTTTGCGCAGATAGGTCAGGATGACGTGGCTCAATAAAAAGCTGGCCAGCAGCATGGTCAAAAATATCATCAGGTGCAGCAGCAAAATGCTGCGCAGATGCGCCGAGATAACGCCGGTGAAAACCGAAACCATCACAAAGCCAATAATTTCGTTTTGCGCGCTGTAAACGGCGTGAAACGCCCTGCGCTGCGCGCCCATGGTGCCGTAGCCGATTGTGATATAGGGCGGCGCGCCCTGCAAGATCGCCGCCTCCTCGCCGTCGACATAGGATTCACCCGTCTTTTGGCGGTCGGTATGGAAAAAGCGCAGCCCGTTTTTATCACAGACCACCGCGACGCTGATATTGGGGATGTGCGCGCAGAGCGCATCGAGCGATTCCTGCATCTGCGGCGCCGGATAACCCTGCTCAAGCATGGTCGCCACCCCGGGCAGCGACGCGATATAGGCCGCAGTGCCGCTGATGGCCGCGTCCATGTCCTTGCGTTGGCGTGTCATGTCGAAGTAGAGCGTCGCGCCAAGCGAGAGCAACACCACGAGCATAGAGACCAGCATAAAGGACCAGAATAGGCTGCGCTCTAGAGTGCTTTTGGGGGGTGTTGGGGGCATGGTGGTCCTCCTTTTATGACGGAGTCAGTTTGGCTGTGGCCTTGCATAAAGTCCGTAGACAGGAGAAATCCCCCATTAACATGACGTCATGCAGAATAGCTTAAAATATTGTACTCTAGCGGCGGCAGATAGCCGTTGTATGAATGAATACGCTTGCGGTTGT
>JAEWMM010000294.1 GCA_023457175.1 Bacillota bacterium
ACAGGTCGGCCCCGGCGTAGATGCGGGAGGCCAGCGTCGGAGAAAAACCGATGGCGCAGCGCACCTTGTCGCTGACCCGGGCGCTCCAAGCTTGTATCATGGCTTCAAATTCGGGGTCGCCCGAGCCGAGTATCACAAGCTGCATATCCATGGCCGAGATGGCATCCATCGCCTCGCCGATCAGGCCCAATCCCTTTTGCGGCGTCAGACGGGTAACCATGCCGATAAGCGGCACGCCGGAAAGCGTCGGCAGCCCCACCTCTTTTTGAAGCGCGCGCTTATTAATCGCCTTAAAGCGCAGCGTCTCAAGGTCGTAGCCGCAGGCCAGATGCCGGTCGGTCTTAGGGTCAAACAGCGCGGTGTCTATGCCGTTGACAATGCCGACCAGCTTCTCCTTGCGGGCCGCCAGAATGTGATGCAGGCCTGAGGAATAAAATGGGTCGAGAATTTCTTCGGCGTAGCTTTTGCTGACGGTGATAATTCTGTCGGCGCTCTCGATGCCGCCCTTGAGAATATTCAGGCAGCCGTCATACACTAAAGTCTCACGGAATGCCACATCCAGCCCGAACACGCTGCCCAGAATATAGGGGTCATATTTCCCCTGAAATTCGATGTTATGAATCGACAGCACCGTTTTGATATCTTCATACCCCGCTGTATGCCGGTAGAGCGCGTCCAGATAGAGCGGCACCAGCGCTGTGTGCCAGTCGTTTGCGTTAATTACGTCGGGGTAAAAGCCGATATGCGGTAATATTTCCAGAACCGCTTTTGAGAAGAAGGCGAAGCGCTCGCCGTCGTCGAACGCGCCATATATAGCATCTCGTTTAAAATACTGTTCATTATCCAAAAGGTAATAGGTGACGCCGCCGTATTCGCCCTTAAAAATACCGCAGTGGTTCACCCGCCAGCCCAAGGGCACGCCGATGCCGGTCACAAAGGTCAGCTCCTGACGCAGCTGCGCCGGAATCTGCGCATACAACGGCAGTACGACCCTGGCGTCCACCCCGCGGGCGGCAAGGGCGGCAGGCAGCGAGCCCATTACGTCGCCCAAACCGCCGACCTTGATATAGGGCAGAGCCTCGGCCGCCACAAATAAAATTTTCTGCATGTTCTTCGCCTCCCGTATAATCGCCTGAGCGGGTCATACCACCGCGGTTTTTTCCACGACAAAAGGATGATTTTCGCCCCCGTTGAGCGAATGCCCCTCGGTCACCCGCACATCCTTGTCAAGAATGACGTTGGACAGGCGGCAATCGCCTTCGAGAATACAGCCCTGCATGACGATGGAGTTGCGCACGACTGCGCCTTTTCCGATGCGCACGTCGCGGAACAGAACACTGTTTTCCACCGTGCCCTCAATGCGGCAGCCGTCGGCAACCAGACTGTTTGCCACACAGCCGTTTTCGCCGTACATGGTAGGCACCGTATCCTTTATTTTGGTGAAAATATGCGTCTCGGAGTTTAAAAGCTGCCGGCGGATGTCGGCGTCAAGCAGGTTCATGCTGGCGCAGTAATAATCCTGAAGGGTGCGAATCTCGGCAAAATAACCCTGATGCCGGTAGGCGTAAAAGCGTTTGCAAGGGAATTTTTTGGCGATGTAATCGCGGGCGAGATCCGACCAGCCATAGGTGGTGCCCTGATCCACCAGCTCAAGCAGCACCGACTTTTTCATAATAAAAATTTTGCGGAGCAGCAGGGCGTCGTCGGCCTTGCAGCAGGCGTGGCAGCGCGCGTCGCAGATCATGCCGTCCTCCCCTACCGAGACTTCGGTATCCCCCTGGCGCGGGGCGCCCTCGCTGCACACGGCGGTCAGGTCGGCGCCCGCCTCGATATGCTGCCGCAGCATCTCGCGCAGGTCGACCGTGCAGATGAGGTTGGCGTCGGCCAGAATGGCGTATTCCGGCAGCAGCCGGTTTAAATAGGTATTAAAGTCAGAAAGCGCTTCAAACCGGTTCTGGTAATGGCAGCCCGATTCGTTCATAAACGGGGTCAAAAGCTTAAGGCCCCCGTTTTTGCGGCTCAAATCCCAATCCTTGCCGGTACCCAGATGGTCGGCCAGCGAGGAATAGTGCTTGCGCGCCACCACGGCCACCTCGGGCACCGAAGCGTGCACGAGATTTGAGAGCATAAAATCAATCAGCCGGTAACGCCCGCCGAAGGGCAGCGAGCCCAGCGTGCGCTTTTTGGTCAGGGCACTGACGCTGTCGTCTTCAAAAGAATCGCCAAACAGAATGCAAAAGGCGTTCATGCTATCATCTCCTTTATTTTTCCACCGCAGAAATCATTTGTTTAGGAAGCACAACCTGCCCGCTTTTGATCACCGCGCCCTGTCCGACCACGGCAATGCCCCACGCGTCGCGGTTGGGGTATTCCTCCGGGGAGGCGCCGACGATTGCGCCGTCCTCGACCACAACATCGTCGGCCAGAATGGCGTAGCGCACCTTGGCGTCTTTGCCGATGCGGACATTTTTCATCAGCACCGAATATTCCGCGCTGGAGCCCTGCCCGACCTCAACGTCGGAAAACAGCACGCTGTAATTGAGCCGGCCGTTCATTTCGCAGCCCTCGGTCAGCATTGAGTGGACGATTTTGGCGTCGCCGCCCACATACTGCGGCCGGGTGGGCGCATGCCGGGAATAAATGCGCCAGAGCGGGTCGCTCAAATTCAGCGGAAGATTCGGGTTTAAGAGGTCCATATTGGCCTCCCACAGCGAGTCGATGGTGCCGACGTCCTTCCAGTAGCCCTGAAACGGAAAGGCGAACACCCGCTCGTTGTTATTGATCATCGCGGGAATAATATTTTTGCCAAAATCCTTCTCAGAGGCGGCATCGGCCTCGTCCTCAATCAAATAGCGCCGCATCTTCTCCCATGTGAAGATGTAGATGCCCATTGACGCTTTGGTGGATTTGGGCTGCTTGGGTTTTTCTTCGAATTCGTAGACCGACGCGTCCTCGCGGGTGTTCATAATGCCAAAGCGGCCGGCCTCCTCAATCGGAACGTCGAGCACCGCAATCGTGATATCGGCGTTTTTCTCCTTGTGGAAGGTGAGCATATTGCGGTAATCCATCTTGTAGATATGGTCACCCGACAGCACCAGCACATATTCCGGGTGGTATTGCTCAATGAAGTTCATGTTCTGATAAATGGCATTGGCGGTGCCCGCGTACCACTGGCTTGCCGCGCCCGAGACGTAGGGCGGCAGAATATGTACGCCGCCGTTCATCCGGTCAAGGTCCCACGGCTGGCCGTTGCCGATGTAGCTGTTGAGCTCCAGCGGCTTATACTGGGTCAAAACACCGACGGTGTCGATGCCCGAATTTGAGCAGTTCGACAGCGTAAAGTCGATGATACGGTATTTGCCCCCAAAGGGCACGGCGGGCTTCGCCCTCTCGCTTGTCAGAATATGGAGTCTGTTCCCCTGGCCGCCCGCAAGAAGCATGGCGATCATTTCTTTTTTAGTGGCCATAATTTATACCATCCTTTCCGGAATGTTTTGCATCAGGCAATTTGCTTTTTTGCCGCGTCGCCGGTTTATAGAGAAAAACGGTTGAAAAGGCCGGCAGCGTCAGGCTGATATGCTGTTTAAAGCCGTGCAGTCCAGCCCGCTGCGCCATAAGGCGTCCGTTTTGCAGTCCTGAGCCGCCAAATTCCGAGCGGTCGGACGAAAAAACCTCGGTGTAATAGCCCTTGTTCGGCACGCCAAGCTTATAATCGGCGCGGGTCAATGACGAAAAATTGCAAACCACCAGCATTTTATTCCCGGCGTCGTCCAGGCGCATGAATGCAAGCACATTGTTCTGCGCGTCGTCCAGGCTGATCCATTTAAAGCCCTCCCAGCTGTGGTCGTTTTGCCACAGCGTGGGCTGCGCGCGGTAAAACAGGTTGAGCGCCTTTACAAAGGCCTTATGCTGCCGGTGCGCTTCAAATTCCAGCAGGCACCAGTCGAGCTCGGCATCCTCGTCCCACTCTTTAAACTGGGCCAGCTCGGCGCCCATAAAGACCAGCTTTTTGCCCGGATGCCCGTACATATAGCCCAGATAGGCCCGCAGGTTCGAGAATTTATCGAGATACGCCCCCGGCATTTTGCCGATAAGCGCGCATTTTCCGTGCACGACCTCGTCGTGCGAGAGCGGCAGCACATAGTTTTCGGAAAACGCATAGGTTAAAGGAAAGGTGAGTTTATTCTGCTCGTATCTGCGGAAAAACGGGTCGGTGGACATATAGCGCAGCGAATCGTTCATCCAGCCCATATTCCACTTGTAGTTAAAGCCAAGGCCGCCCTTGTCCACCGGGCCGGTGACCATCGGCCACGAGGTCGATTCCTCGGCGACCATCATAATGTCCGGAAACTCAAGGAACACGCGGGCGTTTAGCGCCTTGAGAAACTCCGCCGCCTCAAGGTTGCCGTTGCCGCCAAAGCGGTTGGGCTTCCATTCCCCGGCCTTGCGCCCGTAGTCAAGATACAGCATCGAGGCCACCGCGTCGACCCGCAGCCCGTCCATATGGTATTCTTTGAGCCAGTAGCAGGCGCTTGAGATCAGAAAGCTGCGCACCTCGTTTTTGCCGTAATCAAAAATACGGGTGTTCCAGTCCTGATGCTCCCGCATGACGGGGTCGGCGTATTCATAGCAGCAGGTGCCGTCAAACTCATACAGGCCGTGAGCGTCCTTTGGAAAGTGCGCGGGCACCCAGTCGAGCAGCACGCCGATACCCGCCTGATGGCAGGCGTCGACAAACGCCATCAGCCCATGCGGCGTCCCATAGCGCGAGGAGGGCGCAAAGTAGCCCGTCACCTGATAACCCCAGGATTTGTCATAGGGGTACTCGCTCATCGGCATCAATTCAATGTGGGTGTAGCCC
>JAEWMM010000295.1 GCA_023457175.1 Bacillota bacterium
GTCTACTGCGGCAGCGAATATAAGGACTATTACCTTTTTAACTGTGCGGCCAAAATCCAGCACGCGCTGGGCGCTAAAAACGCGGCGGCGTTTGAAATACACAACCTCTGCTCGGCGGGGGTATGGTCGCTCAAGGTGCTAAAAGGCATGATGCTGCACGACCCCGACCTGAAGCACGTGCTGCTGGTATCCGCTTCGAAGGAGGGGGATCTGATCAACTATCAGGATTCCCAAAGCCGCTTTATGTTCAACTTTGGAGACGGCGCGGCCGCGGTGCTCTTGGAACGCGGACTGGATGAAAATATCATTCTCGAAAGCGCCATGATCGCCGACGGGCAGTTTGCCACCGACGTCTGCGTACCGGGCGTGGGTTGCGTCAACATGGACGGTATTTTAAATATGCCGCCCGAGAACCGCTACCTCAAGGTCATGGACATCCAAAGCATGAAGGAGCGGCTTGACCCTGTCACGCTCGGCAACTTTAACCGGGTGATCATGCAGGCTGCCCAAAAGAGCGGGTATGGTTCAAAATCTATCGGCTTTATCGCGCCGATCTTTATGAAGCGCTCAATTTTAAACCAGATGCTCGCCGCCTTTGACCTTAGCGAGGAAAACTCGTTTGTGCTTGAAGAATACGGCCACTGCCAGTCGGCGGACTGCTTTATCTCGCTGATGGAGGGCGTAAAAAGCGGGCGGCTTAAAGACGGCGATCTGGCTGTCATGGTCGCGGCGGGTACCGGCTACACCTGGGCGGCTACCGCCGTGCTGTGGGGCAAGGCTGGTGCTGCCGGTTGACCGGGCCCGGGCCGCAGGGACGGCGCGCAATGGATACACTGCCCTTTCATATTCCGTTTGAGCGGATTTGTGTGGGCGACAGCGCCTCGATAACGGTCGATATTACGCAGCGGCTCATCGGCGACTATGCGGTATTTATCGGTGACCGCGATTCGTTCCACCTTTCGCCGGGGCTTAACGCGGCGACTCCCTACGCGCGCCAGACCTGTCAGGGCAGCCTGCTGCTGGGGTATTTCTCGCTGCTGGCGGCGCAGAAGCTGCCGGGCTTCGGTGCGGTTCTCTGTAAGATGGAGGCCGACTTTGAAAAGCCGGTGTACCTCGGCGACCGGATAACCTTTTGGATTGCGGTAGCGAAAAAATATGACCGGCGCCGGCTGCTGCTGGAGGCAAAGGCAAGCAATCAGCAGGGGGTGTGCTGCATCTGCGGCAATCTGGTGATTAAAACGCTGGATTAGACGAGGCCGATTATAGCCCTCGCGGTCTAGGTTCTACCCACGCAAAATAGTCCGGCAACTGTTCAGATTGTAAAAAGCTTATATTGAAAAAAGCTATACCAGATTAAGTTTTGATAAGCGCCGCTAAGCTTTAATTTGAATAATCTTTTCTTTCGCATCACTCCTGCTTTTTTCTTATCCGTTTTGACAAAATAAGTTGTGCCGCACGGCGCGGCGGAAAGGCATGTTTTTATGAGACTTGAAAATAAGGTCGCGGTCATCACCGGTGCGGCCGGCGGCATCGGCAGCGAGACGGCCAGACGCTTTTTAAGCGAGGGCGCCAGCGTGGTGCTGGTCGATTTAAACGCCGACGCGGTGAACACCGTGGCGCAAAGTCTGGAAGGCAGTGGCAAAAGAACGCTGGCCGCGGCTGTCGACGTCACCGACGCCGCATCGGTCGCCGCGCTTTTCGAAGGGGCTATCGGCCGCTTTGGCGGCGTCGACATTCTTGTGAACAATGCAGGCGCAACGCTGGACGCGCGCCTTGTCAACATGACCGAGGCGCAGTTTGATACGGCGATCGCCATTAATCTAAAGGGCACCTTTTTGTGCGGCCAGGCGGCAGCCAGAGCCATGACGACGCAGCAGCGTGGCGGCGCCATCGTCAACATCGCCTCGCTCGTCGGCATTTACGGCAATTTTGGGCAGAGCAATTATGTCGCGGCTAAGGCGGGCATTATCGGCATGACCAAAACCTGCGCCAAGGAGCTGGGCAGGTATAAGATACGCAGCAACGCTGTCGCACCGGGCTTTATCCTGACAGCTATGACCGAGAAAATGCCGCCGAAGGTTTTAGAGGGTATGAAGGAAAAATGCCCGATGCAGATGCTCGGCAGCCCGCGGCATATTGCCGACGCCTGCCTGTTTTTAGCTTCTGCCGATGCTGAATTTGTCAACGGCGCCGTCTTGGAGGTCACCGGGGGGCTTGCGCTGTAGCGCATTTTGGTTTAAACTGGTATTAAAGGCTGTTTGGGACTCAAGACCTGTCGGTATTGCTCCCGCCGGGCCAATACAACCGCCTTTGTTAATCGGTTTAATCAAAAATAGTGCGGGCATTTAAAAAGCAAAAGCACGGGGACTCGGTCAAGGCCCAATGCGCCGGCGCATAGCCTTTAGCGTTCCGCGCGCTTGACGTGGCCGACGCGCAAAAGCGGCGTCACCCCAGATTTTCTTTTACGAATGCCCCCGGCAGACAAAGAAGGAGATGTCCTTTACAATGAAAATGGTTTTGCTGGGCCCGCCCGGCGCGGGAAAAGGCACGCTTGCCAAAGGCGTTGCCGCCATGTTTAGCATCCCGCATATATCGACCGGCGAGATGCTGCGCGCTGCCGTCAAGCAGGGCGGCAGCACCGCCGAAGAAGCCGACCGGCTGATGAAGGCAGGTCAGCTGCTGCCCGATGACCTGATTCTGCGCATCGTCAAGGAGCGATTGTCCCAGCCCGACTGCGGCGTGGGTTATATTCTCGATGGCGTGCCCCGGACAGTCGCGCAGGCCCAAGGGTTGGAGGCTACCGGCATAGCGGTTGAAAGGGCCGTGCTGCTCACAGTGACGGATGAAATCGTCATCCGCCGTATGATGGTGCGCCGGGTGTGCGCCCGCTGTGGCGCGGGGTATAATCTTGACTCAATGCCGCCTAAACAAGCGGGTGTCTGCGATGTATGCGGCGGGCCGATCGTTGCGCGCGCCGATGATGCGCCCGAAACCATCGCCGATCGTCTGAAGGTCTACCATCGCGACACCGAACCGGTGACGGCGTTTTACAAGGACCGCGGGGTACTGCTGACTGTTGTGTCGGACAGCACACCGCAAAAGACGCTGGATGCGCTGCGCGCGGCGCTGGCGACCGTCGCCGGGCCGATTGGCGGATAGTTGGCGTTTTAGCGGTGGATATCGCAAAAGGGCGTTAAAAGCGGCGCGCTTAAAGGCCCGGAGCAATCTATCGGGAGAGCTGTCTCTTTAAATTGACGGCTCTCCTATGTTTTTTGCGGCCTTACGGATTTTGCCCGTCTTTTCATCGTGCTTTAAAGCTAACGGACATCAGTGACCGCCGGCAAACAATCAAAACCACCAGTTGAACTGGTGGTATGCACCAGCCCAGAAAGGGCATATTACCGGCTCGCCTCTTAAAAGGCCCTGAAAATTCCCCCAAGCGCATCATATGTACTGCGACTGCTAAAGCAGTGAACTTCGTAAGCCCTTTGTTTGCAATGAGCCAAGCTATTGTCATTCGCTTCGCTCAATGCTTAAAGCTAAAGCATACGAG
>JAEWMM010000296.1 GCA_023457175.1 Bacillota bacterium
GTCGGCGTCCTCAATGATCAGCGTATTGCAGTTGGGCACGTCGACACCCGTTTCGATGATTGTGGTGCAGACGAGAATATCGGTCTCGCGGTCGACGAGCGACTGCCAGATTTTCGAAAGCTGCTCTTCGGTCATCTTGCCGTGCGCCGTGGCGATACGCGCTTCGGGCAGCATCTCGCGCAGGCGGGCGGCGCAGCCGTCGATCGATTCGGTGCGGTTGTGCAGATAGAACGCCTGACCGCCACGCCGCAGCTCGCGCTTTAACGCCTCGCCGATTACGAGCCAGTCGTGCTCCAACACATAGGTCTGAACCGGGTGGCGATCCTGCGGGGCTTCTTCGATGATCGACATGTCGCGGATGCCGCTCATCGCCATCGAGAGGGTACGGGGAATCGGCGTCGCCGACAGCGTCAGCACATCGACCGACTCGCGCAGCTGCTTAAAGCGCTCTTTGTGCGCGACGCCAAAGCGCTGTTCCTCATCTATGACGCAAAGCCCCAGGTCTTTATATTCCACATCCTTTTGCAGCAGACGGTGGGTGCCGATGACGATATCGACCTCGCCGGTTTTAAGCTGGCGTATGACCTCGGCCTGCTGCTTCGGGGAACGAAAGCGCGAGAGCAGCTCGATGCGGATGGGGAAGCCCTCCATGCGTTTGGTAAAGGTTTGATAATGCTGCCACGCCAGAATGGTCGTCGGCACCAGCACGGCGCACTGTTTCGAATCGTTGACGCATTTAAAGGCGGCGCGTATCGCCACCTCGGTTTTTCCAAAGCCCACGTCACCGCAAAGCAGGCGGTCCATCGGGCGGGGAGATTGCATATCCTCCTTGATCTCGACGATGCAGCGCAGCTGGTCGTCGGTTTCCTCGTAGGGGAAGCGCAGCTCAAAATCGAGCTGCCACTCGGTGTCCTCCGAAAAGGCGAAGCCGGCCGCAACGAGGCGTTTTTTATAGAGCGCCGTCAGTTCCTCGGCCATATCGGCGACCGCTGCGCGTACACGGGCGCGGGTCTTCTGCCACTCGGGCGAGCCTAAGCGCGAGAGCCGGACGATGCCGTCTTCTGACTTGCCAATATATTTGCTGACCAGATCGAGCTGCGTGACCGGCACAAATAGCGTGTCGGTGCCGTGGTAGCGGATCTTGATATAATCCTTGACGACGCCTAATACCTCGCGCTTGACAATACCCGAAAACACGCCGATGCCATGCGTGGCATGGACGACATAATCGCCCTCGGTTAAATCTGAGAGCGAACGGACAGCATCTGCCGCCCGCCGTTTTTTAACACGTTTGGGCGGCGCTGCGGCGCGTGCGTGGCTGATGACGGCAACCCTTTCCTCAGCGTATTCAAAGCCCGCCGAAATGGTCAGGTCGGTGACGGTTACGCCCGGCGCAAAGGCGGGGCTTTCGGCATAGGTCGCATTCAAGCCTTCGGCGACAAGGTCGCGCACCAGCGCATCACAGCCGCGCCGGGTCGGCAGCAGCACCGTCACCGAATAACCGTTGTGGATGTAAGGGCGGACATCCTCCAGCAGATGCTCTAATTCGCCGCCCCACGGCGCCAGCGCCAGCGCATGGACGTTGAGCAGCCCGCGCAGCCTTAGATCCGGTACAGAGCGGGCAAAGGTGTCTAAAATAACGCTGCGCCGGTCGGCGGCTACGCAGAGCAGGTCGTCAAAATCGCCCGAAAAGCGGTCACAGCCTGCAAAGCAGACCCCTTGCTCAAGCAGCGACACCACGTCCTCGTTGAGCTGCCAGAGCGCTGCGGTCAGACCCTCGCGGCAGGAGGCCGGGTCGGAGATCAGCAGCAGACCGCCGTCTGGCAGGTGGTCAAACAGCGTAAAGGGCTGCTCGTATAAAACCGGCAGAAAACGGTCGAGCGAGCCGGGGGCCACGTCGGCGCGAGCCGACTCGATCATATTGGAAAGCGCCTCGGCGGCGGGTGCGTTCTTTTTCTGCTGCGTGAGCAGCGTTTCGAGCAACGGGAGCAGGCCCCCTTCGGGCGGCAGCGCCTCTCTCGCGGGAGTAATCATAATTTCGTCGGCAAATTCGCCGCGCCGTTGCGTATCGGGCGAGAAGAAGCAGATAGAGTCGATGTCGTCGCCCCAGAATTCCACACGTACCGGCTCAGGCAGCGCGGGTGAGAAGAAATCGACAATACCGCCGCGCACCGCAAAGGTACAGACGCCATCGACCTGCTCACAGCGGGTGTAGCCAGCGGCAAAAAGCAATGTAACCAGTCCGTCAAGCCCGTCTGAAAAGCTGCCCTTAATCAGCGCGCTGCGTGTGAGAAGCGCCTGCGGGCTGATGGTATATTGCAGCGCCGCCTCAGCGGAGGCGACCACCATCGCGGGGCCGCAGCGCAGCGCCTCCAGGCAGCCGAGCCGGGCGAATTCATATTCGCGGCTGACCGCCTCGGCCGGGTGCAGCATCAGTTCCTTGGTTGGAAAGTGCAGCACCGTCTCATCCGGCAGCAACGCGCGGATATCCTCAAAAAGCCGTACGGCGGAAGGCTCGTCGGGGGTGATAAGCAGCACCGGCGCGTTAAAATGCTGCCGCAGGCCGGCGGCAAAATGCGCTTTGTGAATGTGCGAAAGCCCCACGCAACCAAAGGGGGTGTTCCCGGCGGATACCCCCTTGATTAATGTTTGAAATTGTGCAGATCGCTCTAAGATGCCTGAAAGCTTCATGTGCCGTTATACCTGTTCATTGCGTCGTTCAGCCTGCCCGCCACCAGCAGCTCGACAATGTCGTTTGTTTTTAAGACGGCCTGCTCGATCAGCTTGCGGTCTTCGGCTCCGGGGACGCTGAGCACCCAGTCGGCCATATCGTAATCGGGGTGTGGCTTTTCACCCACGCCAATCTTGATACGGGGAAAAGTGTCCTTGCCGGTGAGATAGATGATGTTCTTCAGGCCGTTGTGTCCGCCGTGCGAGCCGTGCGGCCGAACGCGCAGCCGACCGGGAGAAAGCGCCACATCGTCATGAATGACGATGACCTTCTCAATCGGCACCTTATAAAAATTCATCGCCTCAATCACCGCCTGTCCCGACAGGTTCATAAAGGTCGAGGGCTTTAAGAACAACACCTTTTTGCCCGAAACCATGCATTCGCCGGTCAGGCTCTGAAATCTTAAACGGTCAATTTTAAAGCCGCGCTTTTCGGCGATATGATCGGCGGCGACAAAACCGACATTATGGCGGGTGTTTTCGTACTGGCGCCCCGGGTTACCCAGACAGGCGACGATGTACTCCGCCGGGCCTGAGGGCAGCGTGGGCTTATTCGCGCCAATCTGCTTAAACAGTTCAAATATGTCTGCCATGACAGCGTCCTTTCCTTTTAGAGCATAGCACAAAAAAACGAGAGATTTTGTAGAAGCATATTCGTATAGGACAACACAGCGGGACTTGACCACAAGCCCCGCTGTAAAATGAATCGATATGGGCGCGCTCTGCTCAGGTGAGCAGCGGAGAAACCGAGCGGTCGGAGTAGATGCGGTTGATCGCTTCGGCGAACACGGGCGCTACGGTCAGCTCCTTGAGCTTGCCCGAAGCGGTGTTGTGCAGCAGCGGAATGGTGTCAAGCAGCACCATCTCCTTGAGTACGCTCTCCTCAATGCGGTCGAGCGCCGGGCCGGACAGCACGCCGTGGGTTGCGCCTGCGTAAATCTCTTTGGCGCCGCCCTTTGTTACCAGCGCGTTGGCCGCATTACATAAGGTGCCGGCAGTGTCGACCAGATCGTCGATGATTACGCAGGTCTTATTCTTAACGTCGCCGATGATGTTCATAACCTCCGAGACGTTCGCGGTGGGGCGGCGCTTGTCGATAATCGCAAGGCTGGCGTCAATGCGCTCGGCAAATTTTCTTGCTCTGGTGACCGAACCCAGATCGGGGGAGACGACAACGAGCTGGTCACTGGGGATATCTCTAAACTTTTCGCTGTAATATTTGGCAAGCAGCGGAACCCCAAGCAGATGATCTACCGGAATGTTGAAAAAGCCCTGAATCTGTGCCGCGTGAAGGTCCATCGTCAGTACCCGGTCGGCGCCCGCGGTGGTGATAAGATCGGCCACCAGCTTTGCGGAGATCGGGTCCCTCGCCTTCGCCTTGCGGTCCTGACGCGCATAGCCGAAATAGGGCATAACGGCGGTGATACGGCCTGCTGAAGCGCGTTTGAAGCCGTCGATGGCGATTAAAAGCTCCATCAGGTTGTTGTTGACCGGCTGACATGTGGACTGCACCACAAAAACGTCCGAGCCGCGAACCGATTCGTTGATAGAAAGAGCGATTTCGCCGTCCGAAAAGGTTTTCACCTGCATGTCCCCAAGCGGCAGGCCAAGCGAACGGGCAATTTGCTCGGCGAACGGCTTGTTCGCATTACAACTGAAAATTTTAATGTCCTTGCCATGAATGTTCATGATAAAACTCTCCCTCATGTTCCCCATGAATTTTAATTTATATGGAAACGGCCGTGTGCCGAATTTCCCAAGGTGAAAATTCAAAATAGAAGGCCTACCGTAGCAAACCGGCTATTTTTTGCGGTAATAGACCGCGCGGCCGGGGTAAACGGTCTGTTTTACCCGTCCCACGGCGAGTGCATCGGGCGGCACGTCGGCGGTGACGGTGGTGGCGGCGGCGACATAAGCGCCCTTTTGTACCCGAACCGGTGCGATCAGATTGGTGTTGCAGCCGATAAAGGCGTCGTCTTCTACCACGGTTCTGAATTTTTCGCGGCCGTTATAATTGACGGTGACGACGCCGCAGCCCACATTAACGTGCGCGCCAAAATCGCTGTCCCCTATGTAGGTCAGATGTGCAAAAGAGGTCTTTTCACCCACGGTGGAATTTTTAACCTCAACAAAATTGCCAATTTTAACGCCGTCGGCAATATCGCAGTCGGGCCGCAGCTGAGCAAACGGACCGATGCGCACCCGCGCGCCTATCCGGCTTTTTTCAAGCCGGGAGCTGTCTATGATGCAGCCCGCGCCGACCTCGCAGTCGATGATGCGGGTGTTGGGGCCTATAACGCAGCCTTCGCCGATAACGGTGCTTCCACACAGAATAGTTCCGGGCAGAATCGTGGTATCCGGTCCGATTTTAACGTTCGGTCCGATGATAACGCCGTCTGTAATCGGAATATCCACGCCGCTGTCATAGTGGCGCTCAAGCACAGCGTCCCGTGCAATGCGGTTAAGCTCGGCCAGAGCGCGGCGGTCGTTTGCGCCCAGCGCAATGTCGGGGTTTGCACAAACAAATGCCCCTGCACGGCGTCCCGACGAGGTGGCGAGCCCGACCAGATCGGTCAGGTAATATTCGCCCTGTGCATTTTGGGACCCCAGCAGTGGCAGAGAAGATATCAGATAAGAGATAGAGGACCAGTAGGCGCCCGAGTTGATCTCGTGGATTGAAAGCTCAGCCTGACTGGCGTCAGCCGCCTCGGTAATGCGTGTAAAGCGGCCCTGCTCGCGCACGATGCGCCCATACCGTCCCGGCTCCTTGAGCACGGCGGTCAGCACGGTTACATCGTTTTGCTGCGCCTTGTGAAACGAGAGTGCCGAAATCAGCGTATACGCGTCAACAAACGGCGCGTCACCGCACAACACCGCGACGTCTGAAACGCCCCGCGCCGCAGCGGCTTTAAGAAAATCCATCGCGCAAAGCACGGCGTGGCCGGTGCCCCGGCGCTCGGCCTGAACGGCAGAACAAACCCCTGCGGGCAGCAGCTCTGTAACGCCGCGGGGGGAATCTGAAACAACAACGCAGGTATCGCCGCTGTAAATGCCGGCTTCCTGACAGGCGTCGAGCACCCATGACAGCATGGGTTTGAACAACACCTCACAGCAAACCTTTTGTTTTGAAGATTTCATACGTTTGCCGTCTCCGGCGGCGAGAATTACGGCAGAAGTCATTTTGGCCCTCCAAACGCAATAATACAATTTATATTATGGCAAATAGTTCTGAACTTTGCAAGCCGTTTTTGTATTTCTCGACTAACCATGTTAAAATTTCGTTAAAAGAAACAAATTACACACGCCTTTCGCTAAAAAGCGGCATGGATTGGCGAACAGATTTTGCGTCCTGCTGGGACAAGGGAAAAAGTGGGTTGCCGCCCGCCGCTCTTGAGACGCAGGCAGGGTGGGAATCTGCCCCAAAGGCACTGGATTTTGATGGAAGATCGAGGTTAATGCTCATCAAACAGCCCGACATGTGAATGGCGGTGTACGCCGAGCACCATGCCGATGCCCGCCCAGGTGAGCACGACCGACGTTCCGCCGGCTGAAAACAGCGGCAGTGTGATTCCGGCAACCGGCAGCAACGACAGGCACATGCCGATGACCCATATCGACTCAAACGCGATCATGCCGAAGACCCCCACGCAGATAAAACGTCCGAGCGGGTCTTTGGCGCGGCGCGCGTTTAATAACAGCAGCAGACAAAGCACCGCCAGCAGCAAAATAACGGCGCTGCATCCCACAAAGCCGCCCGCCTCACCGATGAACGAAAAAATAAAGTCGTTGTGCATTTCGGGCACGTATTGATGCGCGCCGGTCAAAACGCCCTTGCCCCAGATCTGGCCTGAGCCGATGGCCGTCAGCCCCAGGTTTTGCTGCCAGCCGGTTCCAGTCGGATCCGAAGCGGGGTTAAACACGGTCATAATGCGTCCGCGCTTGTCGTTATCCAGAACAAAAAACCATGCAAACGGCGACGCCAGCGCCATGCACAGCGCCGAAACGGCGACATATTTTAACTGTAGCCCGGCCGAAAACAGCATAAACGCAAAGATAAAAACAAAAACCATAGCCGTGCCGTGATCCCCCTGCCCAACCACCATGAGGGTGGGAACGGCGCCGTGCACACAAAGCGCCAGAAGCGTTTTTGGGTTATTGACCGAATCCCGAACCTTTTCCAGATGCAGCGCAAACGAAAAAATAAAAGCGAGCTTTAAAATCTCAGAGGGCTGAATGGTGATGCCGGTAAAAGGAATTTCGAGCCAGGCCTTGTCGTCTATATAGCTATAGCGCTGCTTGCCTGCGACATAGGTCAGCGCCACCATACCTAAAGAGGCAGGCAGGTAAATTTTCCACAGGTTTGCCAGTGAGCGGTAGTCAAAAACAGACAGCAGGCATGCGCCCGCAAAACCGATAAACGTCGCTAAAAGCTGTGTGGCCAGTACCCTGAACTTAATATAGCCCGACAGGTAGATGCCCCACAGCATATAGCCTGACGCTGCGGAACAGACCAGACAGAGCAACAGCAGCACCCGGTCGGTCCTTTTATAAAATTGTACGCAGCTGCGCCAGAATGAATTCATACTTCCTCCATGCCTTAGGCATTTAAAACGACGAACAGCAGATTCTATGTAAAAATATATGCGACAGCACATTTAATTTTATTATAGAGGAATCATTTTGCAAACACAACCCGCAGAAACATGGAAAAATTGATGAAAGGATGGAAAAAACGCTCAAGATTGTGCTATAATAACCGCAACATAGTTTTTATGGAAGGCTAACGGCCGGCGGCGTGCCGCCCGGCGATGGCTTTGGGCGAATAAACCTGTTTAATGAAAGGCTGCGCCGGAATGCTTTGGGCGCAGAACAGTGGATTGATGCAAGAAATTATTTCACATAGCCCCGAAGAAACCGAGGCAGCGGGCGAAAAGCTGGCCGCACTGCTCTGCAGCGGCGATATTGTGGCTTATACCGGCGGGCTTGGTATGGGCAAAACGGTATTCACCCGCGGGCTGGCCAGAGGGTTGGGGATTACGGCGGATGTTTCAAGCCCGACGTTTTCGATCATTAACGAATACCGCGGCGCGAAGCATAGGCTTTGCCATGTGGACGCTTACCGCTTAAACAGCGCGGAGGAGCTTTTGGATACCGGTTTTTTTGACTATATTGACGCGGGGTGGATTGCGGCGGTGGAATGGAGCGAGCGGGTAGAGCCCCAAGCCGCCGTCACCGTCGCTTTTACCCGTATTGACGACAATACACGCATCATTAGAATGGAGGGGAAGGGCCTGTGATCATACTGGCGGTCGATACTTCCTCAAGGGCCTGCTCCTGCGCGCTGCTGCGCGACGGCGTACTGCTGGGCGAGAGCTACTGCAACAACGGGCTGACCCATTCGGCCACGCTGATGGTTCTGGTGGAAAACACCCTTCGCACGGCGGGCTTGCCGTTTGAAGAAGTCGACCGGCTGGCCGTCAGCGTCGGGCCGGGTTCTTACACGGGGCTGCGCATCGGGCTTTCGGCCGTCAAAGGCATGGCGCTGACCTGTGGCACGCCCTGTGTCGGTGTTTCAACGCTGCTGTCCCTAGCCTATAATGTGCTGCCCTTTGAGGGGGTTGTCTGCGCCGCGCTCGACGCGCGGGTGGGACAGGTCTTTGCCGCGTTGTTCTCGATAAAGACTGGCAGCGTCGCCCGCCTGACCGGCGACGGCGCTATGACGCTTGAAGCGTTGGGTGAGATTTTGCCGGACGGCGCTATGGTCTGCGGTGACGGCGCACAGCTGGTGTGCAAAAGATTTCCGCAAAAGGGGCTGCGACTGGCGCCCGCAATGCTGCAATACCAGCGGGCCGCTTCGGTGGCGCAGGCGGCCCTGTCGGAAAATTACCCGGCTGTTTCAGCCACTGAGCTACAGGCGGAATATCATAGAAAATCTCAGGCCGAGCGGGAACGCGAGGCCAAACAGCAATTGGAGGAAGAAAAATAATGATTTTGGCGATAGGCAGCGACCACGGCGGTTACGAGCTTAAGGAAGAAATAAAAAAGCACCTCGACGCGCGCGGCGTGGCGTATAAGGATTTTGGCTGTCACTCGACGGCGTCGGTGGACTACCCGACGGTAGCTGCCGAGGTGGCGCAAGCCATAGCGGATGGTAAGTATGCGCGCGGGCTGCTGTTTTGCGGCACCGGTATCGGCATCTCGATTGCGGCCAACAAGGTTAAGGGCATTCGGGCAGCGTGCTGCTCCGACTATTTTTCCGCAAAGTATACACGGCTGCATAACGATGCCAATATCCTGTGCATGGGCGGACGCGTTGTCGGCGCGGGTCTTGCCGCCGAGCTCGTCGACGTGTTTCTCGATACCGCATTCGAAGGCGGGGAGCGGCATGCGCGCAGAGTGAACCTGATCTCCAAGATAGAATCGGAAGCAGAGTAGCACCATGACGCCGGTTGCGATAGCGCTATTTTTGCTAAGCTGTATGGCGGGTGCTCTTGTTCAGGCTACCACGGGCTTTGGCTTCGGCATTCTTTGCATGACGATCTTTCCGTATATTTTGCCCAGCTATCTGCAGGCGACGGCGGTCAGCTCAATTTGTGTGGCGACCATGTCAACCATGGTGGCGGTTCGCTACAGAAAGCATATCAACTTTAAAATTATACTTCCGCTCTTTGCGGGTTACAGTGTCGCTTCGGTTTGGAGCGTTCAGTATGCCAAAGCGCAGGCCGAAGGCTTTATGATTAGGCTTCTGGGAATTATACTGATTTTAGTCAGCGTCTATTTCGTTTTCTTCAGTGAAAAAGTCCGAATCAGGCCGACGTTTCTCAATGGCGTCGTGGCCGGTCTGCTCGGCGGCGCGGGGTCGGGCATGTTCAGCATCGGCGGGCCGCCGATTGTCATTTACCTGATGTCCGCAATTTCGGACAAGGATGAATACCGCGCCTGTTCTCTGGCTTATTTTGCGATAGGCAGCTGGTATGTTTCGGCCGCGCGGTGGCTCAACGGCGTTTTCGACGCCCAGACCGTCCATCTATGGCTGATGGCCATTGCTGCGCTGTGTGCGGGCACCTACATTGGCAACCGCATCTTTGACCGCATCAACGCGGCGACTTTAAAGCGTCTGGTCTATTGCTTTATGGCAATTTCGGGCGTGACCATGTTGTTTTAATAAAGGCGACTACTATTATATATAGTAGTGTGCCGTCACATAATATCTATCATACAGGAGGGCCTAAAAATGTTAACGCCTATTATCACCGACCACCCCCTCATCCAGCATAAAGTAACCCTGATTCGTGACAAGAATACACCCTGCAAGGAATTCCGCGAGCTGATCAGCGAAATTTCGATGCTTATGTGTTACGAGGCGACGCGCGATCTGCCCCTGAAGGAAATTGAAATTGAAACGCCCATGACTGTGACCAAGTCTAAGATTATTTCGGGCAGAAAGCTGGCCTTTGTGCCGATTCTGCGTGCGGGTCTTGGCATGTGCGACGGCATGCTGGCGCTGGTTCCTGCCGCCAAGGTCGGCCACATCGGTATGTACCGCGACCCCGAGACACACACGCCGCACGAGTATTACTGCAAGCTGCCTGCCGATATTGAAGAGCGCGACGTCATTCTGCTTGATCCCATGCTGGCTACCGGCGGCTCGGCCATCGACGCCGTCCACGCCGTCAAGAAGCGCAACCCGCGCAGCGTCAAATTTGTTTGTATCATCGCGGCGCCCGAGGGTATTGAGGCGCTGACCGGCGCGCACCCCGACGTGCAGATCTATGCTGCCGCCCGCGACGAACGCTTAAACGAGAATAAATATATCCTGCCCGGCCTCGGCGACGCCGGCGACCGCATCTTCGGCACAAAATAAATCCGGCCTTTAGCGGCAGCACGCCGCCGCCGATTGTAGGGAGGACAAACGTATGAGCATGTTCGACAAAAAGACCGTTGAGGACATTGACGTCGCTCAAAAAAAGGTTCTTGTCCGCTGCGATTTTAACGTTCCGCTGGCGGATAGGGAAATTACCGACGACAAGCGCATTGCCGCGTCGCTGCCAACCATAAAATATCTGCTCTCATAGGGCGCCGCGGTTATTCTTTGTTCGCATTTGGGCCGACCGAAAAACGGGCCGGAAGAAAAATATTCGATGAAGCCGGTCGCCGCGCGACTGCAAGCGTTGCTGGGCCAACCGGTTCTGCTGGCCACCGACGTTGTCGGAGAGGACGCGCAAGAAAAGGCCAAAGCGCTTAAAGCCGGCGAGGTTCTGCTGCTTGAAAACGTCCGCTTTGAAAAGGGCGAGACGAAAAACGACGCCGAGCTTTCCGCAAAGTTTGCCGCGCTGGCCGACATCTTTGTCAACGACGCGTTTGGCACCGCGCACCGCGCCCACTGCTCGACAGCGGGCGTGGCCGAGCATCTGCCCGCTGTGGGCGGCTACCTGATCGGTAAGGAGCTGGCCGTCATGGGCAAGGCGCTGACCGACCCTGCGCGCCCGTTCGTCTCCATTTTGGGCGGTGCAAAGGTTTCGGACAAGATCGGCGTCATTGAGAGCCTTTTAGATAAGGCCGACAGCATTCTGATCGGCGGCGGTATGGCCTATACCTTTTTTGCGGCGCAAGGCCGCGAGATCGGCACCTCTATCTGTGAGAAAGAAAAGATTGAGATCGCGCGCGGGCTGCTTGAAAAAGCCGAGCAGAAGGGGGTGGCGCTGCTGCTGCCCGAGGATAATGTTGTGGCGGATAAATTCGCCGAGGACGCGGCCACCCAAACCGTCGCTTCCTCCGGAATCCCCGCGGGCTGGATGGGCATGGATATCGGCCCCAAGACCATTGCGCGTTATGCCGATGTGATTAAAAACGCCAAGACAGTCGTCTGGAACGGACCGATGGGCGTTTTTGAGATGCCTAAATTCGCCGAGGGCACCCGTGCCGTGGCGCAGGCAATGGCCGATTCCACCGCTGTGACCATCATCGGCGGCGGCGATTCCGCCGCTGCGGCTGCGCAGCTTGGCTTTGAGGATAAGATGACGCATATCTCCACCGGCGGCGGCGCTTCGCTCGAATTCCTGGAGGGGCTCGAGCTACCCGGCATCGCCTGCCTCAACGACCGTTAGAATTAGGGAGGGACAGCTATGGACAGCATAAAAAGAACACCGATTATCGCGGGCAACTGGAAGATGAACCTGCTGCGCGCCGATGCGGTGAAATTAATAGATGCGCTTAAACCGCTGGTGGCCGACGCCGCCTGCGAGGTGGTTGCCTGCGTGCCCTTTACCGATATCGACTGCGTTGTTGCAGCGGCAAAGGGCAGCGTTATTCAGGCGGGGGCGCAGAACTGCCACTGGGAGACTAGTGGTGCTTTTACGGGCGAAATATCGGCCGATATGCTCGCTGAGCTTGGTGTGCGTTATGTTGTGCTGGGCCACTCCGAGCGACGGCAGTATTTCGGCGAAACCGACGAGACGGTCAACGCCAGGCTCAAGGCTGCCTTGGCTGCCGGTCTGCGCGCTATTGTTTGCGTGGGCGAATCGCTTGAGCAGCGCGAAGCCGAGCAGACGATTTCGGTGATCGACCGGCAGCTCATGGGCGCGTTCAGTGATATTCCCGAAGCGCAGTTAAAAGATATCGTCATTGCCTACGAGCCGGTCTGGGCCATCGGTACCGGTAAAACCGCCACCGCCGGGCAGGCGCAGGCGGTTTGCGGCGCCATACGGCAAAAGCTTGGCGCGCTTTATGGAGAAAACTGCGCCGGAGCGATCAGAATTCAATACGGCGGCTCAATGAACGCGAAAAATGCGACCGAGCTGTTGAGCCAACCCGATATTGACGGCGGGCTGATCGGCGGCGCTTCGTTAAAGGCGGCGGATTTTAGCGCAATTGTCAGCGCCGCTTCAAAATGATGCGACAGAACGCTGCGGCGTGCAAAACCGCGCCGCAGCATTGACACGAGGTAAGTAGATTGAAAAAACCTGTTATGTTAATGATACTCGATGGCTACGGTATCCGCCGCGAGACGCAGGGCAACGCCATTTATGCCGCCCAAAAACCGAATCTTGACCGCTTGATGCAGCAGTGGCCCTGCACGACGCTGGGGGCCTCGGGGCTGGATGTCGGCCTGCCCGACGGGCAGATGGGCAATTCCGAGGTGGGGCACACCAATATTGGCGCGGGACGCGTGGTCTATCAGGAGCTGACGCGCATTTCCAAGGCGATTACCGACGGGGAGTTTGAAAACAACCCGGTTTTAAACGCCGCGATCGACGCCATGAGCAGCGACGGAACGCTTCATCTGATGGGGCTGCTTTCGGACGGCGGCGTGCACAGCCATTATACGCATTTGTATGCGCTGCTGGCACTTGCAAAGCGCCGTGGGCTTAAAAAGGTTGCGGTGCACAGCTTTTTGGATGGCCGCGATACCGACCCAAAGAGCGGCGCAGGCTTTCTGCGCGGTTTGCAGGAGGAATTGGCGCGCGTCGGCGTGGGATTTTGCGCCACGGTGGTCGGCCGCTACTACGCGATGGACCGCGACAAACGCTGGGAGCGCGTGCAGCAGGCCTACGACGCGGTGGCGCGCGGCATCGGCGCGCCCTTCACCGACGCGGCAGAGGCCGTAGTGACCAGCTATGCACACGATATCACCGACGAATTTGTCAAGCCGCTGGCAGCCGAGGGCTATTCCGGCGTCAAGGACGGCGACGCTGTTATTTTCTATAACTTCAGGCCCGACCGCGCGAGAGAGCTTTCGCGCGCGCTGCTCGACGACGCCTTCGACGGCTTTGAGCGGGCGCGCCCCCGGCTGGCTGCCTATGTCTGCATGACCAGTTACGACGTCACGATGCCCAACTGCACGGTGGCGTTTTCTCCGCAGAGCCTTGACAAAACGCTGGGCCAGATGGTTGAAGAAGCGGGCCTGCGGCAACTGCGGATTGCCGAGACCGAAAAATATGCCCACGTAACATTTTTCTTTAATGGCGGGGTCGAGACGCCCTTTCCGCATGAAGACCGTATTCTTGTAGCCTCGCCCAAGGTGGCTACATACGATCTTCAGCCCGAAATGAGCGCCTATATCGTGACCGACAAGCTGCTTGAGGCGCTTGACAATAACGATTATGGGCTTGTGGTGCTCAATTTTGCCAACTGCCACATGGTTGGGCACACCGGCGTGTTCGAGGCCGCCGTTAAGGCTGTGGAAGTGGTGGACGCCTGCGTCGGTAAAATTACCGACAAGGTTCTGGCACTCGGCGGCGCGGTCATTGTGACGGCTGCCCACGGCAATGCCGCCGAGATGGAGCATCCTGACGGCAGCCCCATGACCGCGCATACCACGAATCTGGTGCCGGTTATTGCGGTGGGATGCAATCAGAAATTGCGTGCAGGCGCCTTGTGCGACCTTGCGCCCACGCTGCTGGCGCTGCTGGATATTCCGCAGCCCGAGGAGATGACGGGGCGCTCGCTTCTCATCTAAATGGGATCAGCGGATATTTTTATTGCGAACAGGATAAAATTGTAGTATGATGACAGTATTAAGCTGAAATCTGACTCGGTTGTTGTATGTAATAGGAGGATGTTTTGATGAAGAAGCTCTCTTATCTGATTGCTTTATTTGCATTATTTGCAGCCATGATTGGGCTGATTATTGCTGCGGTCAGCTTTTTTGAGCGCAAGCGTAAGCTGATTGGCGAAGATGAGTACGAAGACGAACTGTATGGCGGACAGGAATATTATTCTGAAGATCTGTCTTTTGATTCGCAGCCCGCTGCTCCGGTTGAAGAGACGCCCGAGGAATAATCCTCTGCGGATGCGTACTCTTTTAATGCCATTTTAATTATCTGAGAATCGCAATTAGGATCGGCCACAGAGAAATAAAACTCTGTGGCTTTTCTTATAACTGTTAAATACGCAGTTACCGCCATATTATAAGAGCAGCGGCGGAGAAGAAATGGCTTATTTAAAGGAAAAAACGCTAATCCGACAGAATTATTTAAAATAATTCGACATATTTCTTGAAAAAGTGTTGACATTGTTGAGCGGTCATGATATTATAGCAAAGCTGTCTGCGAGAGACGCCAAGCGAATTGAGCAACAGCCACAAAAAAGAAAAGAAGTTGTTGACAGACTTTCTTGAATGTGCTA
>JAEWMM010000297.1 GCA_023457175.1 Bacillota bacterium
CGGAACGCGATGTCATCATGCGGTAAGGGTCGGTGGCGCCCTTGGTTGGCAAATCGTCTATCAGCGTTCCGATATAGCTTTCGTCCCGCGCCATTACAAAGGGTTTTAGACCGTCAAGCGCCCGCGAGGCATTAACTCCGGCGACGAGTCCCTGTGCGGCGGCCTCTTCATAGCCTGAGGTGCCGTTAAACTGGCCTGCGCCAAAAAGATTTTGAACCTGTTTGCACATTAGAGAAGGCAGGAGCGCCAACGGGTCGATGCAATCGTACTCAATGGCATAAGCGGGCCGCATAACCTTAACCTGCTCAAGTCCCGCAATTGAGTGGTAAAAAGCGAGCTGCACCTCAAAGGGTAACGAGCTGCTCATGCCCTGCAAATACATTTCGTCGGTATTTTCGCCCATTGGCTCAACAAAAAGCTGGTGCCGCTGCTTATCGGCAAAGCGAACAACCTTATCCTCTAAAGAGGGGCAATAACGCGGGCCAATCCCCTCTATAACACCTGCAAATAGCGGGGAGCGGTGCAGGTTTGCGCGGATAATTTCATGGGTTGCCAGATTGGTATAGCCCATATGGCAAACCATTTTATTTGAAAGCGATCCTTCCTCGGTATCGGCCGAGAAGGGAATAATTTCTTCGTCGCCGGACTGTATTTCCAGCTTTGAAAAGTCGATGGAATTGCGGTTGACGCGCGCGGGGGTTCCGGTTTTAAACCGCCGCATCGGCAGGCCAAGTGCACACAGACAGTCGCCAAGCGCGTTGGCTGGGTGGCAGCCGTCCGGCCCAGAGGCCTGAGAAAATTCTCCGATAAAAACCTTGCCCTTCAGATAGGTACCGGTTGCGATGATGGCGGCGCGCACCGGATAGACTGCACCCAGTATTGTCACGACTGCCGAAACGGCGCCGTTTTGGGTTCTTATTGCCACAACCTCGGCCTGAATCAAATCAAGGTTAGGCGTACTTTCCACCACCTGCTTCATCACCTCATGGTAACGCATCCGGTCGCTTTGCACCCGCAGCGAATGCACCGCAGGGCCTTTGCCGAGATTAAGCATACGGCTTTGCAGCATGGTCTTGTCGGCTGTTTTTCCCATCTCTCCGCCGAGCGCGTCAATTTCGCGCACAATATGTCCCTTAGCCGTTCCGCCGATTGACGGGTTGCAGGGCATGTTGGCGACAGCATCCAGAGATATGGTGAACAGCGCCGTCCTTTTTCCGAGGCGGGCCGCGGCGAGCGCTGCTTCACAGCCCGCATGTCCCGCCCCAATAACGGCAATATCATAGCTTTGCGCAGTAAATTCGGTCATCCGAAAATTCCCCCAAGTAGAATTCCTAACAAAAATTAAAAGTTTTCAACATGTTTTATTATTTCCCAACACAGAACTTTGTGAAGACCTGCTCGATGACGCTTTGCGACGCGCTGCGTCCGGTCAGCTCGGCAAGAGGCGCAATCGCTTCTTCAATCAAAATTCCGACCACGTCGAGCGTCACACCGGACTCAAGATGAAAAATGGCTTCAGAAAGCGATTTTTCAGCGCGCAAAACACAATCAAATTGCCGCTGGGAAGCAATGAGGCAGCCGTCCTGCGTCAGCGTTATTCCCAAGACATTTTTTATGGCGTTTTTAAGGTCGTCAATGCCCGTCCCCGTCAAGGCCGAAATTTCAACGTCCGCATTGACGGCATGTTGAAAACTGTCGCTTTTAAGGTCGGTTTTATTAAAAATAACCAGATTTGGTTTCATATTTATTTCAGTTAACAACGTTTTATCCTCATTTGTGACTGATTTTGAACAGTCCAAAAGATACAAAACAAGGTCGCTGGTCTCAATCGCATCCTTTGCGCGGCGAATTCCGATACGCTCAATCTCGTCCCCGGTATCACGAATTCCCGCTGTATCCAACAGATGAATCGTGATACCGTCCAGCTCGGCCGGCGCTTCAATAACATCCCGGGTTGTACCGGCAATATCGGTGACAATGGCGCGCTCGCTGCCGCTTAATAAATTGATCAGCGTTGATTTTCCGACGTTCGGGCTGCCGGCAATCGCTACTTTAATTCCTTTTTGTATAAGCCTGCCCGTATTATACCGCGATGCAAGCGTGCGCAATTGATTGAGCACCGAATTAAAGGTTTTAAGCAGGTCTTCACGCGTGACGGCAGGCGCGTCCTCCTCCTCAGGATAATCGCTCCAGACAGCCAGCTGCGCTGCGGCAAAGCTGAGCTGATCGCATAAATCCTGTACACGTTTTCCAAGCTCACCGGCTCTGCGCTGCTGCGCCGCATTAGCGGCCAGATCACTTTCGGCTTCAATCAACTCCGCGATCGCCTCGGCCTGAGATAAATCCAATTTGCCATTTTCAAACGCTCTTTTGGTAAATTCACCGGCTCCCGCAGGCGCTGCGCCCGCCGCAATACAGGCCGCCACCAACCGCGCCGCAATCAATGGATTGCCATGGCAGGAAAGCTCGACCATATTTTCTCCGGTGTAGCTTTTAGGCGCACGGTAAACCAGCGCCACTGCTTCGTCAATCAGTCCGCCCTCTGAAATTACTTCGCCATAAGCGGCATGATACCCGGGCAGGCTGCCAAGGCTTTCGGCGTAAAACGGCCGGAAAATTTTATCCGCAACTGCAATGGCGTCAATACCGGACAAACGTACCACCGCAATGGCGCTATGTGCGGGCGGCGTGCTCAAAGCGACAATGGTTCGATTCATAGCTGTTCTCCAATGATTCTTTAAAAAGGGGATGTTGCGGTGCAACATCCCCTTTTATTCTGTACTGATGCCCCATTAAAAGGTTAAATAGATTAGCGCAGATTTTTGACCTGTTGGATGGATGCAGACAGCGAAGCGGCGTCCACCGACATTGATACCGATGCGAGGGATAAAAAATCTGCCGTCATCAATTTGTTAGTGGGATATTAGCATTACAGGTCAATCTTGCCGTAAAGAGGCTGGTTAACCGCTTCTGCCGGCGCAACCTCGCGCTTGCCGCTCTCCTTGTAAGGCGCGGGTTTTTCGCGGCGCGGGCCTTTGCCACGGTTTCCGCCGCGCCCGTCGCGATTTGAACTTGGGCCTGAGCTGCGGTTACCGCGATAATTATTGTCGCGGCTACCGTCACGATTGCCGTCACGACGTCCATCGCCCGAACCCGCAGGGCGCGGGCCACGATTCGGTTTGCTTTTAGAGCGGTTGTCGTAACGCTCATTCGGCTGTTGCGGACGCGGATTGGTGCTGGAAATAATAACACAGCGGTTGGGCTCTTCGCCGACCGAAGCGGAGGTGACCCCCTCAATTTCCGAAATGGTGGCGTGTATAATCCGGCGTTCGTAGGGGTTCATCGGCTCCAGCGTCGTATTGCGTCCGGTTTTAATAACCGCAGCAGCCAACTTTTTGGCAAGCTGCTCAAGTGTATTACGCCGTCTCTCACGGTAATTGCCCGAATCGATGACCACACGCAGATAGTCGCCCTCAACACGGTTGGCGGCAAGGCCGGTTAAATACTGAAGGGCATCCAGCGTTTCTCCGCGGCGGCCAATCGCCACACCCGAAACATCACCGTTAATCTTAAGGGTGACATTATTATCTTCCTGCGAGGTTGTAACGGTAATTTGATCTAATCCCATCGCCTTGACT
>JAEWMM010000298.1 GCA_023457175.1 Bacillota bacterium
AAGAAAAACTGAAAAAAGCAAAGGAGGCGGCAAAGGCCGAGTCGGACAAGGCCATTGCGGCCGAGAAGAAGAAGCTGGCATCTCTTGAGGAAAAGCTAAAAAAAGCCGAAGCCGAGGACGCCGCCGCAGCCGCCGAGCTTAAAGCTGCGCAGACCAAAGCCGCTGAGCTGGAAAAGAAGCTGAAATTGGCGAACACCGACGCCACCGCCTTTGCCGTTTACTTTGAGGATTTACAGGCCGGTATTAATAAGCTCAACGGTCTGGTGCTCAAAATGGAGAAAGCCGAGGACAAGGAAACCGCCGCCAAGCTCAAAACCGCCCTGAAGAAAGTGTTGTCCGAAGCAGTCAAAAAGTTGTAAGCAAAATAGCAAACGCCTGTCCGCTGAAAAACGGACGGGCGTTTGCTATTGAGCCAAATTCACAATCGTTTGAGATTTTGGAGCGCCGCCAAAGGCGCTGCCTTTGGAATCCGCGAGCTTTTGAAAAAGCTCGACCAAAACTTTAATTTTTCAAACAGCAATCATCCAATGATCTCTTGGACGCTTTCCAACTTGCTGAGTCGGCTCAGCAGCGTTATTACTTGATCGGGTGTCATGTCTCGGGTGCCCATGTACTGGTCGCAGATGGCACCCACTTGGATCAGCCGGTGGGTTCTGGCCCGGCGCAACTCGTCCGGACTGGCCGGGGCATCGATGTTTTCGCGACTGATCGGCGCCCTGGGCGACGCTGTAGCAGTTATGGAAGGCGTCGAGATCGGTGACGCAGCTAAGGCTTTTTGCCGTTGATATTCCCGGTACAACCGGTTCATTCGATCCTTAATGCGTTCAGCCAACTTAACGCCCCCTGTCGTATTTATTGGGTTCAATAATGCCCCGGTCGGCCGCGCGCTCGGCGTTGAGTCGGTCGGCTTCAATCTTCGCCGCGGCAAGCTTATCCTTGATCAATTTTGGCTTTTCGCGACCTAGAACTATGCTATCCAGAACAATCTTTTTTAAATAAGACAAATCCGATCTGTCGCCTAAATCTTTAAAAACAGCCGAAGCAGCCACAAGTGCATTGCGCGTATAAACGCTGTGCTTTTCAAAAAGCAATGGTTCCAGTGGAATATCGCGATTTGCTGCGTACAAGCAGAAAAAAGTAACGACCGTTCTGGTGTTACCTTCGCGAAAGCAGTGAACTTTCCATAAGTGTGCCATGTGGCTTGAAAACTGTTCCGCTTTAGCTTCATCATTGAGCCGCTGCCATTTTATCGAACGTAAACTGTCAATAACTCTTTCGGCATCGCTTGTGACATCTTTAAAATCTGAATACTCGACAGAAATACCGCCTAAAACTGATTCGGGCTTTTCGATATTTATAGATCTGATTTTTCCCGCCCATTCAAATATGTCTTGAAAAATCCAGCGATGTATTTCGCAGAAGTGCGCAAAGTCGTAGTTTCCCGGCAGAGGATTAAGCATCAGTGTTTTTATTCTTGCGCTTACATAATCCGCTTCCATAGAATCCAGTTCTTCCTGCGAACGGCAGTTGCCTTTATTAATCAAAACGTCTGTTTCCGGATATAGGTAAGGGTCACGCTTCATCGGCCTCACCAACCATCTTATATTTCCTGTCCAGCGCTTTTATAATATCGGCATCAGTTATTTTCCCTTGTTTCTCCTGCTCAACTAATTTTAAAAAGTCGTCAGAAGGTTCAAGTCCGTCAACTTTTATGATACCCAAAGCATAATTCCAAGCCTGCTCATTACTCATTTTAGCCATTTAGTACGCCCCTTCTAATGCTAGATTTTCGTTTTGCAAACACACGTCGCGGAGCTGACCAGCCCAGACGTAATTTTATAACCGTTCTCCTGAAGGATACGCTCCACCGATTCATCACCAGTAATTTTGCCTTGCAAAATTTCCCGGCCGGTTTCAATGTCCTGCTGGGTCAGGTCAAAACCCTCACACGCCATATTAAAGCGAACAAATTCAAGCTTCCGGGCAATGTCTTTTTCGGTCACGTTCAGTCCTCCCGATCATATGCTCAAATTCGCAATTGTTTGCGAATTTGGCTGCGTTACGTAACGATTAAAATTACGGTTTTTCGCATGTTAATGCGAAATTTAATATATTAATTATACCATAAAACGGTTCAAAAGGCAAATGAATATGTGCTTGTCAAGGGATTTCGTGTGACAAAAATGTCACCGGAATCTCTTGCTTTTTCTACACCGAAACCACCTTAATCCACCTTCAGAATCATGATGATAAATATGCCCGAAGAGAGGTTGAGCGCATGGCATTATACAGCTTTCATGGTCAAATCATCGACCGTGTTAAAAGCGGTTAGGATAAGCCAAGATGGATCCGCCGCGGAAGGCCGCCAGACGGCGTTCAACCTCCGTCGCAGCTGCGGCCTACGCGCCGGCGCGCGCCTTGTTGATGAGCGCACCGGCGTGGCCTACGACTATACTCGAAAAGGAGGCGTTGTCCATACCGAGATCATACTGCCAGATAACGTACCCGGCCGTTATAACGACCGGCAGACACTTTGGAATAGCTAAACTATAAAATAGATCAATGCTGCGGCAATCATTGCACCAAACAGGTTAAAGAGCATATCCGTATCCGTATCCTTGAGTCCGTGCTGCGATTTGCTGGTATTGGCGGGCTTCATATCATGACTAAACTCCAGCAGTTCAAAGATGACGCCCAGTGTATTACCTAGCAAAAAGACAAACACCGCAAGAAACAGCGGTGAGCCACCCATCTCTAAGAAATGATCCAGCAGATAGAAAAACAGCAATGAAAAGGAAAAAGCACCGAAGCCGTGTAGATAACGATCAAACACAGTGGAACGGTAATACATTCGAAGGTACTGCCCACAAAAACCACTGACAAATGCCGCGATCATGGTCAGCAGTATGGCCCAATATGGCACCTTAATCTGGAACAGAAAAATGCTTATAAACAATAGTGTATAAAACACGCAGGTACTAGCGGTTGCCTTGGCCCGTACCGTTTCTTTCTGCCGGTACAGCTTCACGATGCACGGAATTAAAATGGACAGGAATACTATAAATGAAATAATTGTCAGCCAAAACATAAAACATTCTCACTTTTTCTTCAGATTGCCGGTTGCAGGATTATCAATCAGCACACCGTTCTCAGTAAAGCGGGAGCCGTGGCAAGGACAATCCCACGAACGCTCCTTTCCGTTCCACTTGAGCGCACAGCCAAGATGCGGGCATCGCTTTTGAGACGGAGTCAGCAGATTAACCGTCGCTTCAAAGGCATTGACAGCAAGCTGAGGACGCAGGATACTTCTGGACGGAGAAAAAACCTCCGCGTTCGGATTTTCCTTGCCCATGACCATATCGGTTAAGATCATGGCTGCCACCATGGCGGAGGTCATGCCCCATTTGTTGAAACCGGTAGCTACGTAGAAATTGGGGGTATGCTTGGAGTATTGGCCAATATAGGGAACGCTGTCCAGTGTCATGCAGTCCTGCGTTGCCCAGCGGTATTTTTCCTTGGCATTAGGATAGTAACGTATAGCAAAATTTGAAAGCTCCTGCCAGTTTCCGCCCTGTTTACCGGTGCGGTGGTCGCCTCCGCCAATGAGCAACAGGTTTTGATAGTTGCGAAAGGACATGCCCTTTTGCGCCTCGTCGACATACATTCCATGTACGTTCGGCGCATTTTCCAGAGCAAGGACATAAGAACGGTGTTGGTATTGCTTCAAGAAATAGCTTCCGTGCTTATAAATAAACGGAAAATGGGTGGCAACGATAATTTTCTCCGCCACAATCGTTCCATGATTAGTTACAGCGCAACGATCCGTCAGTTCGCGGACTTTGGTATGCTCGTAGATATTCAGATCTGATGTGATTGACGCAACGAATTTTAAGGGATTAAACTGCGCCTGATTGGCGAATTTTACTGCACCCGCAACGGAGAATGGAAGAGGAAGTGCTTCTGCAAGCGCTGCCGGATAACCAAGCTTTTCAAGGGCGGTTAGCTCCTTTTCAATCTTCTTGCGGCTACTGAGGGAATAGACAAAGGCATCCTTCTGCTCAAAGTCACAGTCGATGGTTGAACACAGCCTGCGATATTCTTCAAGAGCGGTTTCGTTAGCTTTCAAATACATCTGCGCGCGCTCCACACCCATTTGGCCGATCAGCTTATCGTAAATCAGTCCATGCTGGGAGGTAATTTTGGCAGTTGTGTTCTTTGTAATTCCGCCGCAAATGGTGTTGGCCTCCACCAGAGCATAAGAGATTCCGGCCTGTCGCAGCAGATAAGCGCAAAGGACGCCTGCCATACCGCCGCCAATGATGAGCACATCTGTATGAAGCTCTTGCTTCATGGGTTCTTTATTTGGAATACTTGCCGTATCCGACCAAACTGAATACATAAATTCATCACCCCAAATTTTATTGTTCCTGATTTCATGGGGATTATTAGCACTGTGGGGGATGGTCATGCGTAAAGTGTATCTATAACATTCTAACTCACATTAAAAAGGAAAAGTAAGGCTATGGTAAAATGATTTATGACTATGACGGCCAACGGCATGTACGCATAATCAAAACGGGCGGAGCAGCCGTGATGGGCGCTATGCCCGTTTACTTATCCCGCTTATAAGACTGCTGCTCGTTTGTGGGCGGCAAACAGGCGGCTTGCCGTCCACAGTTCTCCAGACTTGGCTGGACAAGCGCCAAATTCCCAAACAATTGCGAATTTGATATGCCGGGCCGATCGGCTCGGTCCGGTGGAAAGTAAAAAATGATACTTGTCGCTAATTATTTCGCTTCTCAAATCAGGTGTCAAGGCCTTCCGTGCGACGAAAATACTGCCGGAATTCCTTGCTTTTTTTACGCTTAAAACCCCTGCAACCCACCTTCAGCTTTCAGTATCATGGTATTAAGTATGCTTGAAAGGAGGTGGAGCGCATGGCATTATACAGTTTTCACGGCCAGATCATCGGCCGTGGTAAAAGCATTAGGCTGGATCAAGACGGGTCTGCCACGGAGAAGTCCGCCAGCCGGCGCTCGACCTCCGTTGCGGCAGCGGCCTACCGCGCCGGCACGCGCCTCGTCGATGAGCGCACCGGCGTGGTCTACGACTATACCCGCAAAGGAGGCGTTGTCCATACCGAAATTATGCTGCCCGCAAATGCGCCGGGCCGCTATCACAACAGGCAGACGCTCTGGAATGCCGTGGAGCAGGCGGAGCGTCAGAACAACGCACAGCTCTCCCGTGAACTGCGCATTGCCCTCCCCGGCGAATTCACCCGAGAGGAAAACATCGCGCTGGTGCGCGACTTTGTACAGAAGAATTTTGTGTCCAAGGGAATGTGCGCCGATGTGGCTTATCACATCAAGGATAAGAACGGTGAGGATCACAACCCGCACGTACATATCATGCTGACCATGCGCCCGATGACCAAATCCGGGACATGGTGGAAAACCAAATCTCGAAAGGAGTACATCACCGACCGCAACGGCAACCGCATCAAGGGTGCCAACGGTGAATGGAGATCCCGTAACGTGGATCTCACCGGCTGGAATGACAAGACGCTTTATGTATCCTGGCGTGCCCAGTGGGCGGAGGCCTGCAATACGCGCTATGAAGCGCAGGGGCTACCGTACCGAATCGATCACCGCAGCTATGATGAGCAGGGTATCCAGCGTCAAGCTACCATCCATTTAGGCAAGGAGACTGCCGCCCTGGAGCGCAAGGGCATTTCAACCGAAAAAGGTAATTATAACCGCACGGTAGCAGCCTGTAACGAGATGGCCGATCTGGGCATCGAGCCGGCGGGCCTTTGGGAAACAGCGCAGGAGATCTTTGAACGGGCAAGAGAGCGTCAGCGACAATCGAAAAAGGCGAGGGTATCCGAGCCTACCTTGACTGGCCGAGGAGAAGCAAAAGCGACCGAGAGCCGGCCCCAGCGACCGGAGGTCGCCCAGTCCGGCGGTCCATCCGGGCGCAGCCAGGATGACCAAAGGCGCACTGATGCACCGTTCCACGGTGCTGTGCGACAGGGAGCGCCCTGTACCCCGGAAAAGGACGAAAGCCTCGGGCTTTCGTCGGAGAAGAAGCCGCAGCGGCGGCTTGAAACACCCCCGGCCGGCGCCGGAGGTGCGCGGAGCCATGCGCCCGATGAGGCGGCACGGCAGGAGGCTATTCGCCGGTCGAATATCGTGCGTGGCGGGATCCGTCACGCTGCCGGCCAAAACAACTTTATGGTTACGCGCGGCGCCAAAACCTACGACGATTTGCTCATCGGCATCCGTAAAGCTGAGGCTGAGTACAACACCTGCAAGTATAGTCTGGATGGATTGAGAGCCGAGGTTGATAAGTTACAGCAGCTGCAAACTGCGGTTGGATGGGCGCGTGACCATAAAGCCGTTGCCGAGCAGTACAAACGCCTGAAGCTTTTCCCCGGGAAGTTTTATAAAGCGCACAAGATGGAGATTGACCGATACCGTTATGCGGTGAAGCAGCTGGCCGACGCGGGCATCACGCAGCCGGTTCAACCGGATGCGTTTGCGGAGAAGCTTAAGCTGCTGGAAGCCGAACGCGATATGCTGACCTCAAAGCTCCCTGGCCTGCGTGAAGAGCTGCGCATGTGGTGCGCCTGCGAGGTTTACATGCGCGAGCTGCTGAACCTGCCAAAGCCTCCGGGAATTCCTGACTTCTCGGTACCGGATAAGGCCGTACCCCAGAAGCAGGCACCTCAACCCACACAACCGCAAAAACAAAAAACGCCGGCGACTAAGCACCGGCACGACGACAGAGGACGATAATAGAAAGGAAACAACTATCATGACAATTAACATCATACTCATCATGCTTTCCGTAACAGTATTAATTACTATTGTTGCTGTGGCACTCGCATTTATCTATATTTACTCGCTTCGCAGGCAAATGATAGCATTAAGCACAGACATAGATTTTGTGCGGACAAAGCAAAAAATTGAAAGCATATCAAAAACAGTTGAAAGGGACTAATATTATGAGCGTAGAACAAAAAATTGACGAAAACTTGCCATTTGACGAAGACTTGGTTTTGGATATTTACAGAAGCAACAAAGATACGGGAAGCAGCAGCTTGATATTGTCCAGTAAATCACTGCCCCTGCTGCCATACATAAATGCCGTGAGACTATCTTCAAAAGCCGTTATGGATTTCGATACACTGCTTGATAAATCGGCAACCCGAATTTTATGTTACGGATACATAGAAACCCACGTTTCTGCTTCGCTTGAGGAAATTAACCGCGAGGTTTCAAAAGCGGCTGAGCTGGGACTTCTGGGCTTTGAACAGCCCTCGCAACCGGGAAAGGTTTGCGGTATCACAGATGTGTGTATTTACAAGCATAAAACAAATCCGTTTGATGGATGTGTGCCGCTGGTGGGCTTAGCCCATACAAATTTGAGACTGGAACGCTTCAGCAACTTTGGGATTTTTGCATACCCCTTTTTTAGAGAATATGCACCTGAACAATTGTGGCCTGCTCTGAAGCCCAAGGCCCGTATTGTTATAAATCATATCAGTGCAACTGATATTCCTCTGGACAATAGCGATAATTGGGAAAACAAAATTGATGGCAGACTGATTACCAAGTCGTATCAACGTTCATTCAGATTCTGGTTTTGGCGTTGATGCCTCTTTTTTGGATCGTCTAAGTTCAAGCGAAGATGAAGCTCAATATCCAATCGGCGGGCTTCTCTCTCGGCATCTCCTAGCTTCTCTTTTATAGATTTATGTTCTTTTTCCGTCTTGTCCTTTTCTTCCTGTTCCTTTTTAGACTTTTCCCATTCCGAAAGCTCAGAACAAGGTGCTTCGTTGATTTTTCCGAAATGAGAAGAATAGCCACTTGAGGCGACTTTGCTGCTACGGTTTTCATTATAAAATGCAGGGCGTTTTCTATTCTGTTTAGCAATGATTCCTTTCGCAGTCAGTATGGCGAGGTATGAAAGCGCGCAAACACAGAGCAGAACAACAGCTATTGTAATCATTATTTCTGCGGACATTTTCTTTTCTCCTATCACTATTTTTTCTTCCCCCACAACAAAAAGAACGGCAGGGCAACCTCTTGATCGGCCTGCCGTTGCGCGTCAGACCATGATGTCGATGGTTTTAAATTCGCTGTAAACGCTATTCAAACACATTGATAAAGTCCAGCGTGTCAAACTCTTCGTCGGTGATGGTACGCAGCTTAGCCAAGGCGTTTCTGGTCGTCTCGGCAGACAGCTCATCTTCCGCAGAAGGCAATTCGTCGGTCAGCGTATTGATCATGGACAAACGGCCATTTTCAGGGTTGTAGCAGCTCATCAGGGACAATTCCTCATAGTTAAAGCTTTTCAATTTACATTCTCCTGTCTGGATTTATTGGTAGATTTAGCGGGATGCTTTACCATCTCAAGCAGCTCTGGGGTGAGGTGGGTGAGGCGGATGTAGCGGGTAATCTGCCGTGCACTTTCCCCCGCCTGATCTGCCAAAGTGTCACGTGATTTTTTTCCATCCAACTTGTGGTCATTTTGGCCACAAGTTGCCTCTGTTCGCTGCCCCTGTC
>JAEWMM010000299.1 GCA_023457175.1 Bacillota bacterium
GCATCTCTTGAGAACAGGTTGCTTGTTTGTAGCCATCAATCAATTCCTCCTTTATTCGATGATTAGACGCGTCTTCTCTTGGGAGGGCGGCATCCGTTATGGGGGATCGGGGTAACGTCCTTGATCATGCTGACCTCAAGCCCCGCAGCCTGAAGCGCGCGGATAGCCGCCTCGCGGCCTGAGCCGGGGCCCTTAACATAGACCTCGACGGTCTTTAAGCCGTGCTCCATAGCAGCCTTTGCGGCGGTTTCGGCCGCAGTCTGCGCAGCAAACGGGGTAGATTTTCTTGATCCTCTGAAGCCCAGCCCGCCCGAAGACGCCCACGACAGCGCATTACCCTGTGTGTCGGTAATGGTGACGATGGTGTTGTTAAAGGTGGACTGAATGTGCGCTGCCCCACGCTCAATGTTTTTGCGCTCGCGGCGGCGGGTACGGGTGACAACGCCCTTTTTAGTCTGCTTAGCCATCTAAATGTGTCCCTCCCTTACTTCTTCTTGTTGGCAATGGTCTTCTTGGGGCCCTTGCGGGTGCGGGCATTGGTCTTGGAACGCTGTCCGCGAACCGGCAGGCCCTTTCTGTGACGGACGCCGCGGTAGCATCCGATTTCAACAAGGCGCTTGATATCAAGCTGCACACGGCCGCGAAGATCGCCTTCTACCGTGAGGTTCTTATCGATATACTCACGCAGCAGAGCCTCGTCGGCTTCGGTGAGATCTTTAACGCGGGTGTCGGGATTGATTCCGGTTGCCTTGAGAATGTCGTTGGCGGTTTTGCGACCGATACCAAAGATATAGGTCAGACCGATCTCAACGCGTTTCTCGCGCGGCATGTCAATACCAGCTATACGAGCCATACTTTGTTACACCTCCATTGTTTTCGGTTGGCGTTAGCCCTGGCGCTGCTTGTGCTTGGGGTTCTCGCAGATCACCATAATGCGACCCTTGCGCTTGATTACCTTGCACTTTTCCCACATAGGCTTAACGGAAGGTCTTACTTTCATGATAAATACCTCCATTCTAGGGAGCGGCCTAAAATTACAAAATTACTCATGGGCGCGTCGCCGCTCAGAAAAGCGCCGCACAAGACAAGTTTACGCTATTTGGATCTCCAGGTAATCCGGCCTTTTGTAAGATCATAAGGAGAAATCTCCATCGTGACCTTGTCGCCGGGGAGGATCCGGATAAAGTTCATGCGCAGCTTGCCGGAAATATGGGCGAGAAGCTTGTGCCCTCCCTGAATTTCTACAACAAACTGAGCATTGGGCAGAGCTTCTTTTACAATACCCTCCACCTCAATGACGTCATCCTTTGCCAAGGTCATTCCCCTCCTTGTCACAATTCGCAGAAAACGCGCGCAACGCGCATTTCAGCTTTCGGTCGGTCATCATACATTCGTCAGAAAGTTTGGCGGCGGTTGGCGCCAAATGCTTCTTTCGCTTGCGCTTAGGTCTCGCCAACGGTCGGCTTTTGCCATTTACAATCAGGGCAAAGTCGCCCTGATCCGCATGCACCGCAAACCACTGGCCGGCATCGCGGCCAGCTAAGGCCTTTACCACCATGCCCTGACGCATATCGGGCCACCTCACAACTTGGTGAGGACGACTGGGCCGTCCGGGGTAATGGCGACGGTATGCTCAAAGTGTGCCGAAAGCGAATGGTCGCGGGTCACAACGGTCCAGTTATTTTCCAGAACCCTGATAGCCCACGCGCCGGCGTTGATCATCGGCTCAATCGCAATGACCATGCCGGCCGCCAATCTCACGCCGTGCCCGGCCGTGCCATAGTTTGGCACCTCGGGCGCTTCATGAAGATTCTTACCCACGCCGTGCCCGACATATTCGCGCACGACCGAATAACCCATCGGCTCCACCGTGTTTTGTACCGCAGCCGAGATATCCCCGATACGGTTGCCCAAAACCGCCTGCGCAATACCGTTGGCAAGCGCTGCCTGCGTTATGTCGAGCAGCGCCTGTGCCTCGGGTGAAATTTTCCCACACGCAAAGGTGTAGGCCGAGTCTCCGTGATAACCGCCGATTTTGGCGCCGACATCGATGCTCACGATGTCCCCTTCGCAGATGACTCTGTCGCCGGGAATGCCGTGAATGACCTCGTCGTTGACCGAAATGCAGGCGGAGGCGGGGAAGCCGCCATAGCCCAGAAACGAGGGCGTTGCCCCACACCGCGCAATATAATCGTGGATGATACGATCGACCTGCCGTGTGGTGACGCCGGGCTTAATCGCTGCGCCGCCCGCGTGAAGCGCCTGTGCCGTGATGGCACCGGCCTTTTTCATCAGTTGTAACTCTTCTTTGGTTTTAAGGATTACCATCATCAGTCAACTCCAAGTATGGAAAGGATTTCGGCGGTTACCTTATCCATTTCCATTGTGGCATCTATCGTCGACAGAATGCCATGGTCGCGGTAATAGTCTACCAGCGGTTCGGTCTGCTCATGATAAACCTCAAGACGTTTGAGCACCGTTTCGGGCGCGTCGTCATTTCTGATGCAAAGCATACCGCCGCATTTATCACAAGCACCCTCTTTACTGGGGGGATTGTTCGTAATGTGATACGGTGTGCCGCATTTGGCGCAGGTACGTCTGCCGGTCATACGGGCTATAATCTCCTCATCGGTGATCTCCAGCTTTATGACTGCGTCAATCTTGCCGCCCATTTTCTCGAATTCCTCCGCCTGCACAACGGTGCGCGGAAAACCGTCTAAAATATAGCTGTCCCGGTCGTCGACCTGCTTGAGCTGCCCCAGATAATTAGAGACAATTTCGACGACCAGCTCATCCGGAACCAGCTTTCCGTGTTCGGTATACGCCTGAAAGCGTTTTCCTAATTCCGATCCGCTGTTGATCGCTTCCCGAATCATGTTGCCGGTTCCGATAATCGGAATCTTCAGCTTCTTAGAAACGATTTCGGCCTGCGTACCCTTACCGGCGCCGGGGGAGCCAAGCAATATCATTTTCATGACTGCACATTCCTCCACTCATTATTCGAGGAAACCTTTATAATGGCGCATCATCATCTGGCTCTCAAGCTGACGCACAGTGTCGAGCGCAACGCCTACGAGAATGATGACTGAGGTTCCGCCCAAAGAAATGTTCATTCTGGTCAACGCGCCCACGCCGATCGGCACAGTGGCGATAAGAGCCAGAAAGAGGCCGCCCAGGAAGGTGGTCTTGCCGACAATCTTGGCAATATAGTCAGAGGTGGGCTTGCCCGGGCGAATGCCGGGAACCGTTCCGCTGTTCTTGCGCAGATTATTGGAAATTTCAATCGGGTTATACTGAATCGCAACATAAAAATAATTAAAGCCGATGATCAGTACAAAGTAAAGAACCGCATACAACAGGGTGTTATAGTTAAACAGCGCCAGGAATTTTCCCATAAAGGAATCAGCCGAGGCGTTTACAAACCCGTTGATGGTCGAGGGAATTGCAAGGATGGTCGAAGCAAAGATAATGGGGAGAACACCCGACATATTAACCTTGATCGGAATAAAGGTGGTCTGCCCGCCATACTGCTTGCGGCCCACAATTCTCTTGGCATACTGCACAGTGATGCGGCGCTCGGCGTTGGTCATCACAATAATAAATGCGATGACGAACAGGAACAGCACGCAGACAAGCGGCACGCCGAAGAAATAGAAGGTGTAACCGTCAATGGCATATTTGATATACTCTACCATCGTGTTAACCACGGCGCCGCCGCGGGACACGATGCCGATGAAAAGAATCATCGAAATGCCGTTGCCAATGCCCTTCTGGTCAATGCGTTCGCCCAAAAACACCACCAGCATCGCGCCGGCGGTAAAGCACAGCACAATGATCACGCGGGCAAAATAGTACTGCCAGCCGGTAAACGACTCTATCGCGCCCTGCGCGTTTAAGAGCGTCATATAGGCATACGCCTGAAGCAGTGCAAGGCCAAGCGTGGTGTAGCGGGTAATTCTGGCCAGTCTGCGCTTGCCCTCCTCGCCCTCTTTAGCCAGATTCTCAAGGTAGGGAATGGCCACGGTGAGAAGCTGGATCACGATAGAAGACGTGATATAAGGCGAAATAGAAAGCGCAAACAGCGTGCTGCGCGAAAACGCGCCGCCGGTGAGAACGTCAAGATAACCGAAGATTCCGCCGGCGGCGTTTACCATTGCCCCAAGCGCCGTCGGATCAAGAAAGGGCACGGGAATCTGGGAACCGATGCGTGACAGCATCAAAATGAAAAGCGTAAAGAGAAGTTTTTTTCTGAGATCCTCAATCTTCCAAGCGTTTCTGAGGGTTTCCAGCATTCTACTTCACCTCGGCCTTTCCTCCCGCAGCCTCAATCTTTTCCTTGGCGGTTGCGGAGAAAGCCGTTGCAACCACGGTAAGCTTACGGTTAAGCTCACCTCTGCCCAGGATTTTGATTCCGTCGCGGGTATTCTTAACGATGCCGGCCTTTGAAATGGCTTCGGCATCTACGACCGCGCCGTCTTCAAAACGGTTGAGAACATCCACGTTGATGGAGATATATTCCTTTGCAAAAATATTGTTAAAACCTCTTTTGGGAATACGTCTCTGGAGAGGCATCTGGCCGCCTTCAAAACCGGGGCGCACGCCGCCGCCGGAACGGGCCTTCTGGCCCTTGTGACCCTTGCCCGCAGTCTTACCGTTGCCGGAGCCGGCGCCTCTGCCCTTGCGGAAGGCCTCCTTGGCGGAACCGGGCGCCGGGGATAACTCATGCAGTTTCATGATAGCTTGCACCTCCTTATTATGCCTCGGTCCAAGCGACTAAATGGGAGATCTTGTTGATCTTGCCTCTCGTTGCCGCATTGTCAGGCTGAATGGTTTCGTTGCCGATCTTATGAAGACCGAGTGCTTCGGCGGTGGCAATCTGGTCGTCTTTAGCGCCGGCAAGGCTCTTGACCAGTTTTACTTTGATGTTAGCCATATCCACTAACCTCCTAGCCCAAGATCTCGTCGACGGATTTGCCGCGGATGGCGGCGACCTCGTCGACGTTGCGCAGCGACCGCAGACCGTTGATGGTAGCAGTCACAACATTGCAGGGGTTGTTGGAACGCTGGCACTTGGTTCTGATGTCCTTGATGCCGGCCACTTCAAGCACGGCGCGCACCGGGCCGCCGGCAATAACGCCGGTACCCTGGGGGGCGGGGAGCATCAGCACAGAGCCTGCGCCAAATTTACCGATCGCCTCATGAGGGATGGTGGTCCCCTTCAGCGAAATTTTAAACAGATTCTTCTTGGCGTCCTCAATACCCTTGCGGATCGCATCGGGGACTTCGCCGGCCTTTCCTAGACCGTAGCCGACGGTGCCGTTTCCGTCACCGACGACGACCAGCGCGGCGAATTTGAAGATTCGACCGCCCTTAACCGTTTTAGAAACACGGTTGATGGCGACAACTCTCTCATTGAGTTCTAATGCCGTTGCGTCTATACGAGCCAATCCTATCCCTCCTTAGAAGTTGAGACCGCCCTCGCGGGCACCCTCAGCAAGTTCTTTAACGCGTCCGTGGTAGATGTAGCCGC